>JAADHX010000155.1 GCA_013151655.1 Actinomycetota bacterium | reverse complement strand
GGCCTGATGGACCGAAAGGGGTTCCCCGAAAGCTACGACACGGCTCGACTTCTCAGCTTCCTCAGGTCGCTCAAGTCGGGAGCGCCCGAAGTGTCGGCACCGCTATACAGCCACGTGGTGTATGACGTTCTCGCCGACCAGGTAAAGACCATCACGGCTCCAGACATCGTGATCGTCGAGGGCCTAAACGTGCTCCAGGTCGGCACCGGCGCCGCCGATTTCGTGAGCGACTATTTCGACTTCACGATCTACATCGATGCTGATGAGGACGACATCAAACGCTGGTACGTCGAACGATTCTTCGCGCTGCGAGCCACCGTCTTTCAGAACCCGCTGAGTTTCTTCACCAAGTACGCCCATCTCACCGATGAGGAGGCCAAAGCCACTGCAACATCAATCTGGGACCGCATCAACTGGGTGAACCTACGCGAGCACATCCTGCCGACTAGGGAGAGGGCCTCGCTCATCCTGCGTAAGGCGAGCGATCACCGCATTGACCAGGTGCGGTTACTAAAACGCTAACAACCCGCGCCTAAGATGGGCCGATGGGCGTCAACCGCGAATCTAGAGCCGAAACTGCTCGGATGCAGGTGGTGCATGTCGCGGGCAGCCCTCACGAGATCGGGGCGGCTCACGGCGAACAGCTAGCCGATCGCATCGACCAGTGTGTCCAGCTATACCGCGGCGTGTTCGGACTCGCCGATGCCGAACTCGATCGGCGAGCCGCTCACTTTGAGTCGGTCTCGCGGGCCTGGTCGCCCGACCTAGCCATCGAGATCGATGCCATCGCCGACGCATCAGGTCAACGCCGGTCCGATGTGTGGGCCATGAACGCCCGCAGCGAGATTCTGGCCCATGTCGGCGTCGAGACCACCGAGTGCACCTCGGTTCTGGCCCCAAAGCTAGGTCTTCTCGCCCAAACATGGGACTGGATAGCGGATCTCGAACCGCTAACAGTGGTGCTCGACGTCGCCCATGCCGACGGCCATAGGTTAGCCACGGTGACCGAACCAGGCATGGTCGGCAAGATTGGCCTTTCGTCAACTGGTGTGGCTGTCGGGCTCAACTTCTTGTCCTCTCCGACTCGTCTAGACGGGGTTGCGGTACATGTCTTGTTACGAGGCCTGCTCGACGCCAGGTCAGGTTCGGATCTCGACGCACTTCTCGACCGGGCCGGGCCTGGCCGTTCGGCCCACGTGTTCTTGGCCAGCCGAGACGCCACCTCGGGGCTGACCACTGGTTCGAGCCTTGAGTTCACCGGAGACAAGATGTTCAGGCGCGACAGCACCGACGAACCGTTGCTTCACACCAACCACTTTCTGCTAACCGATCTCATCACCGATGCGATACCGGCCGACAACTCCTATGCCAGGTTCGCTCGCTCCCAAGTACTCATCGAACAAGGTTCGGCGGTCTCGGTGCAAACGGTGAAGGATCACCTCGACGACCGGGTCAACCGCGAGTTCCCAATCTGTCGCAAGTGGGTAGCGTCGCCGACGCTGATCGGATTCGACACCGGCACTGTGTGTTCAATCGCGATTCGGCTTAACGAAGGCGAAATGGACGTCAGACGTGGGCACGACCCAGGCGGGTCGTGGCAAACAATCAGCGTGGCCCGTTAGCAACCCTGACATTTGTGAAGAGGAGCAGCAATGTTGATTGACACCGGGCTCGGAGCTGACCCGACCAAGGCGGCCGATCGGGCCAAGCAGGCCGAGGCCGATGGCTTCGACGCAATTTTCACCGCCGAGACATCTCGCGACCCGTTCTTTCCTTTAGTTCTCGCCGCGCCAGCTACGGAACGAATCACTCTCGGAACGTCGATTGCCGTTGCTTTCGCCCGCAACCCAATGACGCTGGCCAACATTGGCAACGATCTCAACTATTTGTCACATGGCCGCTTCATTCTGGGCCTCGGTAGCCAGATTAAGCCTCACATTACGAAACGATTCTCCATGCCTTGGGGGTCGCCGGCGGCCCGCATGCGCGAGATGGTTCTGGCCATGCATGCCATCTGGGGGTGTTGGAACGATCGCACCAAACTCGAGTTCAGGGGCGAGTTCTACCAGCACACCCTGATGACGCCGTTCTTCGACCCTGGCCCAAACGAGTTCGGGCCGCCGCGTGTGTTCATTGCCGCAGTCGGACCTTTAATGACCCAGGTCGCAGGCGAGGTCTGTGACGGAATGTTTGCTCACTCGTTCACTACGCCTGAGTTCCTCAACGACGTGACGCTGCCAGCGTTAGCAAAGGGCCGCGAACGTAGTGGTCGCACCGCCGACGATTTCGAGATCCAACTGCCGGCCTTTGTAGTAACCGGCCCCGACGACGAAACAACGGCGGCAGTAGCCCAGAACGTTCGGCGCCAGATCTCGTTTTACGGTTCGACTCCCGCATACCGTGCAGTACTCGAGCACCACGGCTGGGGCGATCTCCAGGGCGAACTTAACGCGTTGTCCAAAAAGGGCGAATGGGAAACCATGGCCGGCCTCATCGACGACGATGTCCTCGATGCGTTCGCGGTGGTGGCCGAACCCAACCAGGTCGCCCGCAAACTCACCGACCGCTACGGCTCGATTGTTCAACGACTGAGTATCAACACTATGACCGACCTCGGTACCGAGTTCTGGGCACCGATCGTTGCCGATCTTCGCTAGTGGCGAAGCCGAAGAAACCCCAGACTCGTTGTCCTTGCGGCTCCGGTTCGGCCTTTGGTAGGTGTTGCGGCCCGCTTCTGCGACGCCTCCGTACCGCCGCTACGGCCGAACAACTCATGAGAAGCCGGTACACCGCGTTCGTAAAGAGCAATGCCGCCTATCTCAGCTACTCATGGCACCAAGACACCGCTCCGGATTCGATCGGCGACCTGCCCGACGGCCCGTGGGCTCCTCTTGAGATCTTGGCCACGAACGAGGGCTCACAAACAGATCTGACCGGCCAGGTGGAGTTTCGCACGAGTTACGACCACGGCGATCACGATCACACAATTCATGAGATTTCGACGTTTGGTCGAGTCGATGGTCGCTGGGTATACATCGACGGCATTCCTAAGAGGCCACGTCGGTAGGCGCATCGGGCGTTTGTCCGGGGGCTACCTTCCGGTCTTGATTCGCTGGGCTCATCGGGCCGCTCGGGCCACGCCCTCGCCTACGGGCTCGGCCTCTAAGACAGGGCCGGTATAGCGAAGTACTCGTTCAGCTTCTCTTCGGCCCGATCGCCGAACAGAATCTCGGCCACCTCGCGTAGCCCGTCCGAGGAACGGATTTCGGAGTCCGGAACGACTAGATCGATTTTGGACCGACGCCGGAGAAAGTCCTCGAGATTGGTAATCATCTCGGTGCGGGCAGCCACGTACAACTCGACTCGCAGGTAGTCGGCGTTTTCGAGGATGTCTTGCCCCATCGACACATCGGCTTCGATGGCGTCGAGCATGTCGAAGGCGCGTCGACCGTAGCGGCGCCAGAGCCGTTCTGACAGTGGCTCGATGTCTGGTTTGACGCGCAAGCTGTCGAGTTTCATGAGCCTGGCCCGCCTGAAGAAGGCGTCTCGGGTGGCTTTGGCTGGTTCACCGAACCAAGTACCTGTGTCTGGCTCGAGGGCGAGGCCGAGGTCGCTCACGGCTTCGGCGATCTCTTCGCCCACATTTAGGCAATCGGTGAGTTTGCCGCCAAACACGGTGACTACCGACTGGTCCGGATCGACTTCAATCTCGTGTTTGCGCGAGAGTTTGGTCCAGTCGACGTCTTTTTGGCTGCTGCCGCTGCTCTTGACTACTAGCGGCCTCACACCGCACCGCTCGGCGATTACGTCGCTCGGCGTAAGTGGGCTGTCGAGGTCGAGGCGATCGTTTATCTGTGCCAGCAGGAACGCCCGATCTTCGTCGGTTACCTCGGAGTAGGCCGTGTCGACCCTGGTGTCGGTCGTGCCAATGACGGACCGTCGGCCCATGGGGATCACGTAGAACAATCGCTCGGTATCGTCGTAGAACGCGAGAACTCGTTCGTTGTCGGTAATGCGTGGCACCACGAGGTGGATGCCCTTGGAATATACGATTCGGTGGTCAGTGGTTGTGCCCCACGAACGGTTGAGGCCATCGACGAATGGTCCTGCGGCGTTAATGATGATGTCGGCGTTGAGCGAGAGGGATCGTTCGCCATCACGGTCCTCTAGCTGAGCCTCCCACCGCCCATCGACACGTGTGGCCGAAGTTAGTTCGAGATAGTTGGCAGCCGCGGCGCCGACGTCCATGGCCGAACGGATGAAGCTGAACACGAACCTGGCATCGTTGTCCTTGAGGTACGCATCGAAATATTCGATCCCGCCCCGCACCTCGTCGGTGTTAACGACGGGCTCTTCGGCTTCGATATGTTCGGCGCTCAGAACCCGTGGCCTTGGAGTCTTGAAGCCGCCGATTGCCCAATAGGCTGCCGCGCCAAGACCAGCGAACCAGGGCGCGTATGGCCCTGATTCGTCTAGGGCGGCGTAGAAGCCAACGACCTTGATGTTGTCTGGGTAGGCCCGAATGAGTCGGTTACGCGACATGCAGAGTTTGCGAACTAACAGCAGCTCGTAGTTCTCAAGATACTTGAAGCCGCCCCACACGAGGTTGGACGACGCTTGGCTGGTAAACGCGGCAAAGTCGCCACGATCGATCAGCGCAACCCTGGCACCACGACCCGAGAGCACAGCGGCAGCCACCGCACCGTTGATACCTCCGCCAACAATGAGCACGTCGAAGCTCCCGCCATCGAGACGGTCGAGGTTTCGTTCGCGAAGCGACGTGGGGTCATTCACTTCAATGACGTTACCAATGCCCAATCGTGGTTGACTGCCTGCATGCGTGCAAATGACCAATTCGACTTCGCTTCCAAGATTGCCGTCGTCACCGGTGCCGGCACCGGAATGGGACGCGATCTGGCCGTTCAACTTGCCACTGCGGGTTGCCATTTGGCGCTCGGCGACATTCACCACGACACACTCGCTGAAACGGCCGAGCTGGCCGCCTCGGCTGGCCCCGATGGCTTGGTCATCTCGTCACATGTCTGCGATGTCTCCGACGAGGCGGGCGTTGTGGCCTGGCGCGATGCACTTCTGGCCGACCACGACACCGACCACGTACACCTCGTGTTCAACAACGCCGGAATCGCCGGTGGCGGGAGTTTTGTGCTCGACGATCGTGACTCGTGGGAACGTACCTTCAACATCTGTTGGTCTGGCGTTTATTACTGTTGTCGTGCGTTCTTGCCGCTGCTCATCGCTGCGCCTCAGGGTCACATAATCAACACCAGCAGCGTCAACGGTTTCTGGGCGTCGATCGGCCCGACGAGACCCCACACGGCCTACTCAGCCGCCAAGTTTGCCGTAAAGGGTTTCACCGAGGCCTTGGTGACCGATCTACGTCTAAACGCTCCGCACGTGAAGGCATCGGTAGTCATGCCGGGCCACATCGGTACAAGCATCGCCCTCAACTCGGTAAAGGTCCAGGGCGGCGAGATCGATGCCGGAGTTCAAGAGGTCGAGAACGCGTTTCGCAACACCGCTCCGCTCACCTCGGCCCAGGCCGCGACGGTAATTCTCGACGGTGTGGCGGCTGGAGAGTGGCGGATTTTGGTTGGCGACGACGCCCACGTTCTCGACGAGCTCGTAAGGGCTACCCCCGAAGAGGCCTACGAGCTGAGCTTCGTCGAACGAATGCTGTCCGAAGGTGCACTGCCAGGGCTGGTGGCAACGCTGGCCGACACAGCGCTGGACTGACCAAGCGCTGGGCGACACAGCACCAGATGGCCAAACGCCGTCCTAGAAGTGCCCACCAAGAAGCTCCGCGGCTGCGGCCACCCCTGAGCCTCCCATTGGGGCTCCAACATTGTGGAGTGCAGCTTCGATTGTGCCAAGTGTTCCGAGCAGCATGGGTGGGTTCAGGTGGCCCATATGGCCTATCCGAAATGTCGAGTCGCTGCTTTCACCAACGCCGATGCCAAGGGTGAGGCCAGCCTGAGTTTCGCAGATCTCCCGAAAGTCAGAGCTGTTCATCGACCCTGTAGTGATGGTCGTGA
>JAADHX010000037.1 GCA_013151655.1 Actinomycetota bacterium | reverse complement strand
GAATCGGCGCAATGAGGCCGATGCATTCGCCGCGCACCTCATCGACTGGTCGGTCAACCCAAGGCCCAAGGCCTGCCCCGTGGAAGCTGAGTGCGGTACGCAACGCCTGGAACGTTGCAACACCGGCGATGTGGTCAAGAAGTTGTTCGGTGCTGGCATCGATGGCGCGGCCGGCCCCGGTGAGCGCCATAAAGTCCTTGATGCCGCGGTCGGTTGGCATGGCTGAATTGTGAAGGAGATACCAGATCGATTCGATCGACTGCTCCCGGGCTAACAGAGCGGCTGAATGGCCTCGATACTGGAAATACCCTTCATCTCCGTGCACCGCGCCAACGGAGGTGTCGGTAACAACTATTCCATCGAGGCCAGGCGGAACCCGCCGGCTGCCATCGGCCGGTGTTTCTTTGTGGCTAGGTGATCCTGTGTTGATGGGTGACCCTGGCGGACTGACTCCTGCTGCGTTGTGCATATAGCGAGTGTCGCACGGAGATAGATGTTGATCAATATTGATCTGTAATCAACCAATAGCGTTTCGATTCGCCAGTACCGAGCGTATGGTTCTTGTATGGACCGCGAACTGGTACCAGCCGCTGAAGCAGCCGAGATGCTTGGCGTCAAACGCCAGACGTTATACGCCTACGTGTCGCGCGGTCTGCTGGCATCGCACCACCAACAGGGCACGCGGGGGAGTCTTTTCGATCCGGCTGAGCTCGATGGGCTGCTCCAGCAGGGACGAGGTAAAGGTGAGAGTCCAAGGCCCGATGTGGTCATCGAATCCGGCCTCACCCGAATCGACGATGACGGTCACTTCTACCGCGGCCGAGCAGCCATCGACTTAGCCGCCACGGCCAGCTTTGAGTCGGTGTCTGAGTTTCTATGGCACGGCGGCCAAGTCGACGCCGGTTCCGATTTGGCTCCGGTCAGCTGGAACTTCGATGTCGATGTCGAGCTCATCGACAAGGTGGCCGACCTTCTCGGTCCGAGAGCCGCCCCTCTCGACTGGGTACGGGTGTTGTTGCCGTTGCTAGCAGCGGCTGACCCCATGCGAGCCGACATACGACCGGCGGCGGTGGAGTCGCTTGGCCGCCAATTGCTGCCGCTGCTATTCGTTGCGGCGTCGGTCGGTGCTCAATCATCAAATCTGACACGCTCCTCGCCCGAGACCGCACGCGCCGCGTCTGTCGCCTTGGGCGCTGTCGGTGGCGATTCTCGGAACGAACGCGAGGTCAGGATCGTCAATCAGGTGCTGGTGCTGATGGCCGATCATGAGCTGGCGGCATCCACCGCGGCGGTACGCCTGGCGGCTTCGTTTGGCGCCGACCCCTACGCGTCGTTGCAGGCCGGATATGCAGTCATCGGCGGGGCCATGCATGGGGCTGCCAGCACTGCTGTCGAACGCTTCATCGCCGACGTTGTTGAGGCTGGCGAACCAGCCATCGTCGTGGGCGAACGACTCAGAGCTGGCGAACATATCCCTGGCCTTGGCCATTCAGTTTATCCTGGCGTTGATCCACGGTTTACTGCGCTGTTTGAGTTCACTAGACAGTCGTATCCGACAAGCTCCGCAGTTCAGGCCGGTGGTGCCATTATCGGCTTCACCCGTGAGCGAGGTCTGCCAGAACCAAACGTCGACTTTGCCATTGCCGTACTTGCTCACGCCTCGGGGTGGAATGAAGGTGCCGGCGAAGTTCTGTTCGCGTTGGCGAGATCGGCTGGATGGATTGGCCACGCCATCGAGGAGTACACCCAGAGGTCGAACATTCGCCTTCGTGCGGTCTATACCGGCCCTCGTTTGTGAGGCTGATGGTCACCTTGTCTGGTTAACTAGCGGCCATGACAGCGTTACTTCACCCCTTTGCCGATGCGGCCAAACCCGAAGCCGAATACATCAACGTTGTGCGAGCCGAGGGCACGACCTTGTGGGACGACTCCGGCAAACAGTATTTCGACGCAATGTCGAGCCTTTGGTACTGCCAGGTCGGCCACGGCCGCACCGAGATCATCGACGCGGTTCACAGACAGATGACCGGATTCTCGAACTATCACACATTCGACCCCTTCACCCACGGGCCTGCCGTGGAGGTCGCCGAACGGGTGGTCGCCTTGTCATCGCTGTCTGGTGGCCGCGTCTATCTCGCGTGTTCAGGCTCCGAAGCCGTCGATACCGCGCTCAAGACGATTCGTCTGATTCATCAGCGCCGGGCCACTGGCGGTCCGGCTCGCCAGATAATCGTGCGGCGCGAACGTGGATACCACGGCGTCAACTTCGGTGGTACCACCGCCCAAGGAATCGAGGCCAACCGTGAAGGCTGGGGCGACCTTATTCCTCACTTCGTCGAGATCCCCGGCGACGACCTTGAGGCCGCGGCTCGCCTATTTGCCGAGAAAGGCGATCAGATCGCTGGGCTTATCACCGAACCGATTCAGGGAGCAGGCGGGGTTCACCCACCCCAAGACGGCTACCTCGAAGGACTAAGGCGGATGTGCGACGACCATGGAGCCCTGTTGTGCTTCGACGAGGTAATCAGCGGATTCGGCCGAACGGGCGAGTGGTTTGCGTCGCAGACCTACGGGGTGACGCCAGACATTATGACGTTCGCGAAGGGCGTCACGTCCGGATACTTGCCGCTGTCTGGAATGGTGGTCAGTGCTGAAATTGCAGCCGAACTCGAGGGTCACGGCTCGATGTACCGACATGGCCACACCTATTCTGGCCATGCCGCGAGCTGTGCGGCGGCGTTGGCCAACATCGACATTATCGAGCGCGAAGACCTGGTCGGTCACACCAAGAAGCTGCACGGCTGGTTCGAATCTGGGCTGTCAGCACTTGCTGCCGATGGGATCATCGATAGTTACCGAGGGGTAGGAGCGGTTTGGGCGGCCGAGTTCGATCGCGATGCGACCGACATCAAGGCTGCGATGCTCGATAAGGGTGTTGTCACCCGCAGTATCTACAACGCGATCGCCTTGTGCCCGCCGCTCATCACGACCGAAGCCGAGGTTGGTCATGTTCTTGATGTCATGGCTAGCTGTACCTGACCAACGGCTCTAACCAGCCAGGCCAGCAAGTATCTCCTCCACTGCTGGGGCCAGCGCTGTGATGTTTGCTCCCTCGCTGGCACCACCGACGTTTAGATCCGTGACTATGGCCAGGTTGTTACCTGTCTTGATGACCAAGACGTCGCTGTCGATTGGGAAGCCATTTGCATCACCGGCGACGCCGTAGCCCGCCGAGGTATCGCCAAACGAGCCAAAGTCGCGCACTTCCCATCCAAGGTTGAGTTGCGTGCCGTCGTCGAGGGCATCGGTGTATGTGGAACAGTCGGCCACAGCTTGCGCGTACCTAGCGAGGACAACGTCGGCGTCGCCCTCGGCAAGTTCGTAGATACGAATTCCCACGAACGGACCAAAGGTCGGGACACCGTCGTAGTTCTGGTACGTAGCACTAATGAACTCAATGTCCTCGAAGGTCGTGATGCCAGGACACAGCGTTTCGAGGGCTTCGGTACCACGACTCTTGGTGAGAATTCCCGGAGGTGCGTCTGGCATTGCGGTCGCGACAGCATCGTTTGGTCCGCCTACTTCTGGCGCTTCGGTGGTGGCCGGTAGCTCGACTGGGCCTGACGCGATGTCGACAGGCTGAGCATCTTCGAGCCATACTTCGGCCCACCAGACTCGGCCTCCGCTGCGCCGTGACCCAACCGTGCCGTCGGCGTGAGTGTAGGTTTCGACGCCCTTAATCTCGAGAGTCGTTAACAGCAACGCTGCCGTCGACGAACCCCACCTGATCGGCATTTGATTTGCGGTGATTCGGGTGATGTCTTCGGTGGCCGCCTGCCGACCCTCTTCGGTGAGGTCGCTTCGGAGAGTCTCGATCGCCGCGTCGATAGTCGGGTCGGTGAAGTTGGTCCAGTTGAGAACCTGACCGTCGCCGTACCGCGTGCGGAAGATCTCAAGTGGATCACTCGCACTGCCGTCGGCCCAACAGGCTGCCTGGAATTCGCCTGTAAAGGGGACTTCCTCGGTTGGGCCGCCGATGATTTGGGTGATAAAGCTCGACTGTTCTTGAGACTTGATCTCTACTTCGAACCCGATGTCGCCCCACTCTTGTTGAAACAGCTGAGCGGTCTGAATGTTCGCCGGCTCAGATGTGCAGTCGAAGCTGAACGAGATGGGCTCGCCAACGGCCTTGCCGTCGCTGCGTCTCGGGTCGTTGATGTACTCGGTGCTAAGGCGGACGGCTTCGTCGGTGTCGAAGAATGCATAACCGGCCCCTGCCCTCTCGCTGAACCAAGGGCTGGTTGAGTTGAAGTAGCCGTTGCGAAGGTCGAACACGCCAGCCAGCGTGGATGGGCTAATAGCGTTGGATTGGTTTGGATCGAGGGCATGCGATGCAGCTCGCCGCATTCGTACGTCGTCGAAGGGCGGCACAGCGGTGTTGAAGATAATGACACCGGCGCCGTTACCGATGTATTCGTACGGCACGAAACCAGCATCGACTAGATCTTGACCTCCGGTAACACCACCCTGGGTAGCCATGTCGATGTCGCCGGCTTGAAGGCTGGCCCTTCGGGAGTCGCCATCGGGAAGCACTCGGAAGCGGATGCGATCGAGGTACGGAAGGGTTCCGCCATCGGGAGCAGCACGCCAATAGTTGTCGTTGCGACGCAGTGTGAGCTCGCTGTCACGTGTCCATTCCTCGAATACGAATGGCCCGGTACCAACCGGGTTCTCGACGGATGCCTCGGGGCCAAACGACCGGGCGGCGGTTGGGGAGAACACGGCGCCGGAGCCAATTCCGGCCAGCACACCTTCGAAGGCAGGGTTGGGATCTTTCAGGATGTACTTGACGGTGAACTCGTCGACTACCTCGGCCGACTCGATTGAAGACGTGGCGCCGAAGGGGCCCTCGTGCCACAACTCGACCATGGCGACCGCGGCCTCAGCGTTGACGTCAGTGCCATCGTGGAACTGGATTCCTTGGCGGATAGTCATCGTCCATTCCGTGGCGTCGGCGTTGGGCGTGGCCCGAGCTGAGGCGACTTCGGGGAGAAGTTCGCCGGTGCCGGTCTGGACGTACCAGCGGTCGTATAGGGCATCCATAACCAAGAATCCAGCCGAGAATGCTGTCTCCGCGCTAGGCGGGTAGAAACCGGTGTTCGTCTCAGAGACAATGCCGATGCTGATCTCGCCGCCGCGTACGAGTTCGTCGGCGGTCTCGTCTGGAGCCGCTGCGGTCGCTGCTGTAGCGATGTCTTGAGTTGTGGCCGTGGTGCCAGTAGAACCGCTGGTCGAGTCGCCTGCGGTCTGGCTGGTGCTGTTGGGGGAGTCGCCAGAACTGTCGGAATCGCCGCCGGTGCATGCCGCGGCGAACAGAGCCATCACAGCCAAAATGGCTAGTAAACGTGACCGGCGTTTCATTGGTGTCTTCCCCATTGCATTTCCCCTTTTTGCGCGAATTTGGTCTGCATGTCGATTAGATCCGTGAGTCCCTGACCGAGAACCGTCTTCTTAGCCCATCGCCGATGAGATTCAGCGACAGGATGGTCATGAACATTGCCGTTGCTGGCACAAGAGTTGCTGAGAGCGAGTCGTTTAGATGCGGTTTGCCATCGGCGATCATGCGACCCCAGCTGGCCTGAGGCACCGGAATCCCGAAGCCAAGAAAAGCCAACGTTCCCTCGGCCACGATGACTCCGCCCAATGCCAACAGCCCGAAGGTAATGAGGGTCACGAGTACGTTCGGTAGAAGGACCCGCGTGATTAGCCGTCGATCGGTGGCGCCCATGACCGACGAGGCGGTGACCCACTCCTGCTGCATTAGCGAAAGTGTCGATGCTCGAGCAAACCGGATGTAGCCGGGTATGGCGAGGATCGAAAAGACGACCGTGAGCGTCACCAGTGAAGATCCGACCATCGCCACGACTCCGAGCAGCAGCACGAGGCTTGGAAAAGAAAGAGCGACGTTGACGGCACCCATCGTGAGCCGCTCCACGGTGCCTCGGTAGAAACCAACCGCGGTGCCAATGAGCCCGCCAACAACGATGCCTACAGCGACGGTGATCAC
>JAADHX010000154.1 GCA_013151655.1 Actinomycetota bacterium | reverse complement strand
CCGTTCGCGAACGGCGGCCCGTCGTAGAACACATACTCATTCGCATCTGAGCGGTTTTCGATCGATTCCTCGAATGCGCCTTCGGTGGCCCAGCGATCGAGAATCTTGCGCTCGATAGCCGGAAAGTCGGCTCTGCTTGGAACATTGGGGTACGGCAATTCGTCAGTCATTTGGACCTGTCCGATCTGAATAAGGTCAGTCGCTGAGGTTACCGGCGTCGAAACCCGAGATCGTCGCTTTTTGTGATGCCGTGAATTAGCGAGTCGTGGCACTCAGGTCGATTAGCGCTTGGTCGACCTACACCGGTAATAATTAGCTGGCCGCAATTGGAAACACACCTGTGATTCCATACACTGCGGCCCTTTCCGATAGTGGGGCCGGTTTGGCCCGGTTGAGGAGACACGAACTATGGCTGCCAAGTCCAAAACTACAGCCAAGAAGAAACCCGCCAACAAGGCTACTGACGAGGCAACGGCGGCAACCGCCAAGACAGCGGCTAAGAAGGCCAAGGCACCGAAGAAGGCCGTAAAGAGCCCCTTCGGCGACAAGTTTCTCGCGGTCCAAAAAGAGGCACTGCTTGAAGAGCGGGCGCGCTACACGCGCCATGCCGAGAGCCTTCAGGCCGAGGCCGATCAGTTGGCGCGCGATCGCGAACCGGGCGATGTCCAGTTCGACGACGAATCGGGCGAGGGCGACTCGATCGCCGTCGAACGCGAACGCGACTTAGCGATGTCGGCCCAAGCTCGCGAAGCGGTGCGCGATATCGACGCGGCCCTCGAACGAATAGTTGCGGGCACGTACGGCGTGAGCGTTGTGTCGGGGCTGCGTATTCCTAAGATACGTCTTGAGGCAATTCCACAGGCCGACATGCGGGTGGATGAAAAGTCCCGCGGTATGAACTGGCGGTGACCGAAACCGGCGCTCCAGGACACAAACCGGCTGAGGTCGATGCTCGATCTTCGCGGCGGCGTCTTCTCGCGATCGGCGGAGTTCTCGTCGTCGTCGACCAGCTAACAAAGTGGTGGGCCACGACTGCATTGGCCGACGGTCCCATCGATGTTGTCTGGACTCTCCGATTCAGAGAGATCGGCAACACCGGGGCAGCCTGGTCAATAGGCAAAGACCTCGGACCGTTTCTCGGCATTCTCATTCTCATCATCATCATTGCGATGTACTTCTTTCGAAGTCGAATCGACAGTGGCCGGCCATTCGTCGCGTACTCCGTGATCTTTGGTGGCGCCATCGGCAACGTGCTCGATCGCCTCTTCCGAGGCGAAGGCTGGCTCCGCGGCGCCGTAGTCGACTTCATCGACTTCCAGTGGTATCCGGTGTTTAACGTGGCTGACATGTCAGTGGTCGTGGGGAGCCTGTCGTTGATTGCGTTGACCTGGCGCTCTGGATCCGAGGACGACACAGTCGAAACAGGGCCAGAAGCCGCTAGCCAACAAGCAGACCAGCCGACGTGATTGTCGAGGAAATCCCGCCGTCGCTCGATGGCGAGCGCCTCGACCGGGTCGCTGCGCTTATTACCGGCTGGAGCCGAACCGCGGTCAAGACCTTGCTCGCCGACGGCAGGGTGCTCCTCAACGGATCTCTGCCAACCGAGCGGGTTGTCAGAGTTGCCGTGGGCGACGAAATCACCATAGATTTGCCACCAAAGGCGGCTCCCTCAGGCCCCGAACCAGTCGATTCGATCGAGGTTCCTGTGGTGTTCGAGGACCACCACATCATCATCGTCAACAAGCCAGCAGGCCTCGTCGTGCACCCAGGGCCAGGACACGTCGACGACACCCTCGTTAACGGTCTG
The DNA here is from genome assembly GCA_013151655.1 of Actinomycetota bacterium. Classification (GTDB taxonomy): domain Bacteria; phylum Actinomycetota; class Acidimicrobiia; order Acidimicrobiales; family Poriferisodalaceae; genus JAADHX01. The sequence goes on along the minus strand of JAADHX010000154.1, from coordinate 4,275 downwards.
CTGGTCAGGTACCCAGAGATTGCCAGCGTTGGTCAGATAGAACGCCCAGGAATCGTGCACCGACTCGATCGAGACACCACGGGATTGTTGGTGGTGGCTCGCACCAACACCGCCTACGAAGCCTTGGTTGGCGCACTGTCGACCCACGAGGTCACACGACGATACGTCGCGTTGTGCTGGGGTGGTCCCGAAAACGAACGAGGTGTTGTCGACGCCCCGATCGGCCGCAGCCGCAGGACCCGCACCAAGATGGCCGTGGCCCACGATGGCAAACCGGCCAGAACTCACTACGAAGTTCGCACGCGTTACACCGATCCAGCCGTGGCCACGCTCATGGACTGCCAGCTCGAGACCGGCCGGACGCACCAGATTCGTGTCCACCTTGCTGCTGTGGGAGCACCGGTAATCGGCGACGAGGTCTACGGGCGGCCAGATCGGCTAGGCGTTGGTCGAGTGCTTCTCCACGCCGCCGAACTCGGGTTCGAACATCCGTCGACCGGCGAACTGGTCCGCTTCGAATCTCCTTGGCCAGACGACTTCACCACCGCCGTCGACCGCTTCAAATAGTTAGGTTCCGCGTCTCAATGTTACCGAGGAGATGGTCGCGCCTCGCCGCAGTCGATACTTGACGGGTATTGCTTGACTCTCTCCTCGCGAGAGGGTGTTCGCTTGAGCCATGACGATCAAAAGCATATACCCCGATATTTGCGCATCTGACCTGACCGCAAGCCGAGACTTCTATACAGCGCTCGTTGGTCTTAAAGTCGCTTGGGAGTCCGACTGGTACATCGTGCTCAACGCCCCAGACGCCGACCCCGGCGGCATGCAACTGGCGTTGGTGGCAGCAGGTCATGACTCGGTCCCCGTCGACTACCAACAGCCACCGGCCGGAGTCCTTATAAGTTTCGAAGTCGACAATGCAACCGAGCTGTACGAACACGCCATCAGCAACGGGTTGGCTGTCGCCCAAGAACTGAGAGACGAAGAATTCGGTCAACGCCACTTCATGGCTGTCGACCCTGACGGGTTGCTGGTTGACGTGGTCGAGTTGTTGTTCATCCCGGACCAAACACCGGAGCAGCAATGATCGGGTCGCCCGACCCGGCGGTGGTTGAACAAATCTCTCGCCGGAGCCCGCTGGCGGCGATGACCACCGTGAACCGGCTCGGGAACCCGAGCGTGCGACTCGTCCACCCCATCTGGGACCCCGATGGCCGTGCTGGAGTCATGTTGACCGACGGAACGTCGCTCAAAGCCGTGGATGTCCAGGAGCGGCCAGTAGCGACGCTCGTCTATCAACAACGAGACGACAAGCACCTGCTGACCACGGTCAGAGCGTCGGTCATCGGCGCTCGAGACTTCGTGGCCGCAACCGTGAATCGCTTCGAGGCCGAATCGGTTCCCTACGGGTACCGGCCCCGTGACTTCTGGTCGGATGAACAGTTCGCCCGAATCGTGGCGGTGCGCCTGGACCTGATCGGGTTCGAGCTGACAACATTCACGAACAACAAACAGGAGGTCATACGATGGTGGAAACCGAAATCGAGTTCAGCATCGGTCATTTCGCCAGATTGACCCGCCTGACGGTGCGAGCATTGCGACACTACGACGACATCGGGCTCCTCCACCCCGTCCGAGTCGACCCGAGATCGGGGTACCGCTACTACCGACCCGGTCAACTCAAGACGGCGACCACGATTGCGGTGATGCGAGCCCTCGACCTTGACGTGCCAACGATCAGAGGAATCCTGACCGGCGCAACCGACGTCACAGAGATCATCGCTGCGGAACGAACCCGCCGCCAACGCGATGCCATCCAGGCCGAAGCCGCGCTCGCTTTGCTTGATCACATGGACAAGCCTCTTTGGAGTGACGATCATCAGCCCAAGGTCACCGACATCTCGCCGTTCCAGATCGTCGGCCGCAACCTCCGGGTCGGCTCCGATGACGAGTATCGGGTCGTCGCTGTCGCATTCGAGGACCTTTTTGCCTGGGCCGATCAAGAAGGCATCAGCAATGACGGCGACGGCATCTGTGTCATCCATGCTGCGGCGCACGATCAACTCCACCTCACCATCGGAGTCCGCCCCGAGATCGACATGACTGGCGTGGGACTCCCCAGAAACACTGTTGTCGTCGACATCGAGGGAGGGCCAACCGCGGTCGCGCTTTGCCGCGGCCCCTTGCAATCGCTTCCAGTGGCCCACGCCACGCTCACCGATTGGGTATACAACCAGCAACGTCGACCCAACGGATCAGCCCGAGAGACGTACCTCGGCTCTCTCGAGGAGCAACAAACACGAATCGACATACCGCTGGCTCCGTAGATCACCCCGCATCAAAAGCCAAGCTTGGTCGTCACGACATCAACCAGATCCGGCGTCACTTCGCATACGACCGATTCCTCACGCGCCTGTTTTTCGACCCGGAATCGACCTCAGCCGCCACGGCGAGCTCGAACGTGCCCAGCCTGAACTTGCTACAGCCGCGGACAGAGACCTCGCGACTTTTGCAGCTTCGACGCCGACGGGCTCGCCACCCGCAACTATCGGCTCTAATCGGTCGGCGACCACCTCGTCGACATCGTGCTCGGCGCTCCGGTCTTCGATGGTTCCGTCGTCAAGAGCCTCCCCACCGTCGATGGGTCGGAGTCAATTGAACCAACCCTGACGTAGGTAGAACAATTGTTTGAGATTACGTGGTAGCACACGATGAATGGTGAGGGTTAGCTGATAGTCTAGTACGCATGTTCGATGTGGAAGAGAACTTCATAACCGGCCTATCTGCAGGGTCAGAGCCACCGTCGAGGTCTGCTGTGCCGATGGCTGAGGACTTAGCTCAGTTCGCGCCGATAGAGGTACCTGCGGGTACGCCCACTGAGCTAAAGGACTTGGTGCGTGCGGTCGAGGCCGCGGCCGAGATTGACCTGGGACTGCTATCTGGCGATGTTCTCGACTCGATGACCGAGATGTTCGATCGAGTTCGCTGCGGCGTCGATGCGCTCGATAGTTCGCACATCGGTGCATTAGATGACTCAATGGTCTGGAGCAGCCGAGGACACGCCAACGTGAAGGCGATGCTTCGTTCGCGAACCAACTTGCCAGGCCCCGACGTTGGTCGTCGCACAGCGTGTGCCTACAAACTCAAACGAATGCCAGAAGCCCGCACTGCTTTCGAGGCCGGGCTGATCTCGATTCATCATGTGCGGCTTCTTGGCGAATGTCTGGCTCGACGATACGGCGGTGCTTTCGTCGAATGGGAGCCCAAGCTTGTTGCGTGGGCCATCGAGTTCGACTGGGACTCATTCGCCAAAGCCATCGTCAGATGGAAAGACTCAGCCGATATCACCGAACCCGACGAGCGCGACGCCAGCGACGCGGCAGCGCGATCGTTTCATCTGTCGAAGAGTTTTGGCGGTCGAGGAATCCTCAGCGGCACGCTTACCCCAGAACAGTATGAGGCGTTTGCGAACGTACTCGACCCCATCGTCGACAAGCTGTTCAAGGACGAATGGGCCGACGCCGAAGCCGAGTTCGGAAAGGGAAAGTTCACGGTCGACAACTTGTTGCGCGAACCGGCCCAGCGCCGGGTCGACGCTCTAGTGATCATGGCCGAACGCGCCCATGCGGCCCTCAACAAACGCACCCCGACCGCAATCGTGCACGTGCACATGGGACTCCAAGATCTACTACATGGGCTCAAGCTGATGGCCGGGCTGCCCAGCGACGCTCCGCCACCCGAGGACGCATTGTGCGAGCTCGGAAATGGCACACCGATTAGTTACGCCAAGGCTGTCGAACTGGCCATCGACGCTCACATACAGCGAGTTGTATTCGACACCGATGGCGAAGTGCTCGAACTTGGCCGCAAGGTTCGACTATTCACTCCCGAGCAGAAGACAGCCATGATCTGTCGAGACCGCTACTGCCGGTGCGGCTGCGGCCGGGCCGCTAACCGCTGCCAAGCCGACCACATCATCGAATGGCAACCCAACGGGCTAACCAACGTCGACAACGGCCAAATGCTGTGCCCAAAATCGCATCGGCTAAAAACCAACGGTGGAGGGCCAATTCGACGTAGTGAATGGTGGGAACAAGGCCCGGCCGGGCCTCGACTACGCCGCAAAGGCCGCGGAAGACTGCCTAACCGCTAGTTCGTGACAGCTTCGCTATCACTCATACGCGTTGCCTAACCGCTAGTTCGTGACAGCTTCGCTAGGCCAAGTGCGTTGGCCCCGAGCCATGTACGCCACATCGGCGAGCGTGTACGAATCGA
>JAADHX010000470.1 GCA_013151655.1 Actinomycetota bacterium | reverse complement strand
GACCTGGTGGGCCACACTTCGATCAGCCACTCCGCGGCCAGCTTCACCGTGACGGTTTCCGTAGGGCGAGACCCCGATCAGTCGCGCTAATCGAAGAACGATGAATGGCATGGTGCCATACAACAACAACACGTCCCAGCGTCCGAGTGCTAGAGCGTCGTACGGAAGTGGCACCGCCGCGTAGACAAGCGCAATCACCAACCGCCCGCGTCGCGAACCAAGAGGCCCGCCTAGGCGCCAACCACCGAACCATCCGAGCGGAATCAAGCCAACGATCAATATCATCCGCATGAGCCAGGTTGCACCCAAAGACAGTGTTGATGCCAAACCAAGTAGGCCAACACCAGCCGGCGCGAACCCTGAGCCTCCCAGCCCTACGTCGCTCCAGCTCGATCCGAACGAAGCCAGAAGAGTTCCGCGCGATGGAATGGCGTCGAATTGTCCGAACGCAACCACGCCACGCGTGATTAGGTGTCTGGCTCCGAACATCAGAAACACCGCGAGACTCATCCAGACCGCTACAGCCATACGCCGCGGGCCATCCGACATGGCGCCAGCAAGCTCGCGACCGCGCGCGGTGAGATCCTGGATGCGAGAACCTTCGCCGATCTGGCCTCGTAGGTACGAAGTGAATCGAGCGCTTCCCCGCACCTGGAGACGACGAATATCGCTGTCGCGAACGCGTCTAAGTTTCTTCAGCTTTCGACGACCGGCGAGGATCGCCGTCGACCGCTTCGCGTTCCACGTCCACGCCCCGGCTACATCGCGGGCTTGCTCCCACCTTCCGGTGAACAGCGAAAGGACTATCTCGCCTAGAGACCAGACAAAGGCCTGCGGCAGCACCCTCAAGAGATCGAGCCAGCCATAACTCTTCGACATCGTGCGAAGACGATGGCGACTTAACCGCTGCCTACGCCGGACGTCGGGACGACGGGAGCCAAGGGCCTCGAGATGACGAACCACAGCATCTGGGGCAACGATTACGCGGCCACCAACCACATGGGCCCGCCAACATAGATCGACGTCCTCGCCGAGGAAATCGATGCCTGGGTCGAAGCCATCGATGGTGGCGAACAGATCGGCGCGCACCAGAGTGGCTCCGCCTTGAACGGCGAAGGCATCTCTGACCCGATCATGTTGCTCTTGGTCGAGTTCGCCAGGGTCGGCATAGGGTGCCTGCACACCGAGTTTGTCGACCGCCATTCCGACCGAGCGAATGATGCGCTCGTCGTTCCAGTCGACCAGCTTCGGACCAACAATGGCCGCGTTAGAGCGGAACGCTTCGTCGATCAGAATCTGAAGAGCATCGGGCGCCATGGCAACGTCGTCGTGGAGAAACAGATAGAACCCTGCTCCGGCAACGAGGTCGACTACACAATTCGCCGCAGGGCCAAATCCATCGAGCTCAGCATCGCGATGGACCACTGCGTCGGGCAGTTCGGCCTCCACACGTTCGGTGACATCGGTCTGCCCCGTGTCGACAACAAGCACCGACATCGTCGGATACGTCTGGTTGCGCAAGCACCCTAGAACTTCGGCAAACCAGTCGCCTGGGTCGCTAGTAACAACCACGGCGACGACCGGGGGTGCGGCTACTCCATCACGGTCGTTATTCGAGTCGGCCACGAGGAGCCGAGAATACAAGACATCGTGACCCGACTGGCCGCACCTTCAGCCTTTGTCGTCGACGGCCGACTCCTGCCAAGTGGCCGGTACCCTGTAGCTCATGGCTGAACTCGACGATGTTGTGTATACCGCCATCGGGTTCGCGGTGTTGGCATTCCAACGGACTCAGGTCGCGCGCCGCGAGATCGAGCGCGAACTGGCGTCTATCGGTCGCTCAGTTTCGAGCCACGTTCGTGAAGCCGCGACCTTCGAAGATTGACTCGTTGCCGCATGTCATCGCGCTGTCCTAACGGTCACGACCCCAATGCCCGCGACACTTGTCACGAAATCGGTCGCCTGGCCGAAGGGGTAGCTACGGCCGCTGTCGGTAACGATCCAATAACTCGACCCATCTAGCGAGCTGGCAAGTCCGACCACGTCGCCGCCGTTGTCGCGCCCGCCGCGGCTGCCCCAGTAGGCACCATCGCCGAATACGAACACACCGCCGTCGCTTGCCACAAACGAATACCCCCGACCGGTCGACGATGGGATCATCGCAACTATTGGTCTGACCAGCGCAATGTTGCCAGTGCTGCCGAAGAATGACGCTGACCCGAAGGCGAAGACTCCACCATCGGACGCAACCATCCAGTAACCGTCTCCTCCATGCGCCGGAGCCATCCCGACCACGGGCCGGTTCAAAGCAGTAGCGCCCATCGAACCGTAGAACTCAGCCGAACCGAAGGCGAAGATTCCACCATCGGACGCAACCATCCAGTAACCGCCGCCACCGGGAACAGTGGCCATACCTACGATGGGTCTAACGAGATCGAGGTCGCCGGTGCTGCCGTGGAAGGCCGCGTCGCCAAAGGCGAACACCCCACCATCGGAGGCGACCAGCCAATAGCCGTCGCCTGAATCCGTAATGCTCATCCCGACGATCGGCTCAGCTAGTTCGACGTCGCCCATGTCCCCTCGATGGACCGCAGTTCCAAAGGTAAGGACCGTTCCATCGCTCTTTACGACATAGAGGCCCTGAGGGTCAGACGCCTTCGGGTCAGGTGGCGTAGCCGACTCGAAGTCAGGGAACTCGTACCAGTCGGACCTCAACCCGAACGTGCGTCGGAAGACGTCGCCGCTCCAATTGTCGAACCGGAGTTTGACGGTACCGCCCGTGCCGATCAGGTCGATGCCTCGTACTCGGCCGCCAATGCGGCCGAGGCCGTTTCGAAGTGGCACTTCGATACGTTCAAGAGTGCCAATCGATGGCCATACATCTTCGATGGCCGAGCGGCTAATCGTGGTCGACCACTGACGAGAGGGATTTCGGTCGACGGCATCGCCGAGGTCCTCGACCGCTGGGAAGGCGTTGCCTTCGCTCATGGGTGCGGTCCAGCCACCAGTCGAAGACGCGAACTCCGTAAAGGCAACGGCACCACCAGCGTGACGCCTCACCTGGCCAGCTGTTGCCTCGATAGCTGTGTTAGTGGTCTGTTGGCTCGGACCATGATCGAGGGGCAGCCCGTTGAGGGCCGCGCCTCCGTAAACCTGGCAGGTCTGGGTGTCGCACGTGTCGGAGGCGAACGTTCCCGCCCGCCGCAACGCCGTCAGAGCAACTGAGTACGAACGGGCGGCGACCGCCTGGGCCTTGAGCGCCTCAATACCCGCGCCATCGCCGAGAGTGCCCCAGAACGATGGTGACTCACGAGGCACAACACCACGCAGATACTGCTCGATCGGTAGTCGATTGATCGTAAACGCTTCGCCGCCAATCTCGACTACCCGGAGCTGACCGCGATAGGAACGCTCACTGTTCTCGGTGCAGACTCGTAGAAACTGGTTTAGATCGTCGAGCTGCTCTTCGAGATCGACCCATGCTTCGATGTATGGGTGGCCGTTCTGCCCCTCGGCGCCAGCGATGCCTGTGCTCACCTCGATCCAATTGCCGCCTTGGCAATCAGTTCCGCGGTCGACAGCGAAGGAGTCGACGCCAACCACGCGGATTCGTGCAGCCTCACCACCAGCAAAGTGGATGCCTGCGACCTTGAACGGCGATGCCGACGTGATACGGAGCGCAGCGCGATCGAGGGCCGTCAGATGAACCTTGATGTCGTCGTTGGGGATCGGGTCGCCGAAGGTTGTATTCGAGTAGTAATGCCCGAGAATTTCTTCGTACTTCCAGCCAAAATCGACCGCGTAGCCGAGTGCGCCGTACTGGCTCATGCCGCGACCGTGACCAAACCCATGGCCCTGCACGGTGATCGAGTCGGGTGCAGGCGTGGCCGACGCCGGTGTTGCGTTAACCAGAGTCGAGCCGAGTAGCGCGATCAATACCGACAGCGCCATCACAAGTCGACTTGGCCCGATGGGTGGTTTTAAGAACTGGCGGCGCATTGGTGGCGTCGATCTCCGAGTAGGGCTTGAGGTTCTGGTCGGCACCTACGACTACTCAGTTGAGCAGTCGCTGGTGTGTGTTGCCCGCAATGCCGCCGTAGACGGCGACACAGGAACGCTAGCCCGGCCAGACGTCGAGTGGAACGCGCCGTCGTCTCCGAGCAGCCAGAGATCGGCGCCAATCTGGGTGTCACGGGCCACGAGCGCATCGACCACAGTCACACCGTTTGGGGCCTTCAGAAAGCTAAGACGCGGAAACGTTATGGCACCAGAACGCACGATCAACGCGTATCCGCCGTCCCATGCCCGCAGCCCAACTACGCCGCTGGTTGTCACGGTGCCATAGAAGCTGGCATCGCCGAAAGCAAAGATCCCGCCGTCAGACCCAACTAGCCAGTAACCGTTGCCGCTTTCGGTGGGCGTTAACCCAACGATCGGTGCCCGCAACGTGATCCCGCCCATCGACCCAAAGAACCGGGCGCCCCCGAAAGCGAAAACACCACCATCAGCGCCGACCATCCAGTAACCGGTGCTGTTTGGCGACGCGGCGATTGCGACGACGGGCGCGGCCAAATCGAAGGGCGTCAGATCGCCGAACGATCGCGCTGTTCCGTGCGTCCGCAGCCGTCCAGCGTCATCGACGGACCACGCACCCGTGCATGAAGCGGTCCACATCAGATCGGGTTCGGGGTTCGAACTCGACAGCGAAGACACAGCATCGCCCGCAGCAACAAACTGACCGGACGTTCCAACGGCGAGGAACCCTGGAGCAGTGCGGCCGATCCGATCGATCCGTAGGAAAGGAACAGCATCGTCGCCGGTATTGATTAGCGACCAGTCGGCGACAGCAACTAGGTGAGCTTCGATCCGAGCCGGAGACCAAGTTGGGTTCTTCGCAGCCACTACTGCGACCGCAGCCGAAACTAGAGGCGTCGCGAACGACGAGCCGGAGATGACAATGTGCGGGGCCAACGGGTGCAGACCAGCTGTCAGGACGCCAAATCCGGGCGCAGCCAGATCGGCAGATGTAGTTGCGGTGCGCGTAGCGCGCTCAATGTCGGTGGCGGCCACACCAATCACACCCGGATACGCAGCCGGGCAGGTCGAACCGCCTCCAGGCTCGTTCCCGGCCGCGGCCACAACCGATACACCGGCGGCAATGGCTTGGCGGATGGCAGTGCGGAGTTCGTCGTCGTTACTGCATGAACCCGAAAGCGAGAGATTGATTACCGTTGCCCCCTCGAATACGGCACAGCGCACTGCCTCGGCAACAATGGCGCTGTTCGTGGAGGACTCGAAGTCGACAACTTCGAAAACTGGAATATCGACAACGGTCAAGCCCTTCACAACCGGACCAAGCCCAGTCGCATCGTTGGCACCGGCCACGAGCATTCCCGCTATCGCAGTTCCGTGCATCAGGTTCGTCGCCTCGACAGGAGCACATGTTGCGCGCCGCACTCGACCAACCAATTCGCGGTGCTCTAGATCGATGCCGCCATCAAGTACAGCTACAACCTCACCGGTGGCGTCGGCATTGCCCGAACCAACCTGTTCGATATACCACTGGCGATGAAGCTGGCTTGCCACCGGGCAACCAGTAAGGCATGGGTCGGGCCCAGACACTGGCGCTGGAATCGTCGACGTTGTCGCTGGAGTTGTCGTTGTTGCTGGCGCAGAAGTCGTCGTTGTCGTTGTCGTTGTTGCTGGCGCAGAAGTCGTCGGCGCAGCGACGACCAGAGCACTGGTTGTCGGAACCGGGGCTGATGTGGCCGGTGCGACGGTCGTCGCCGACACCCCAGTAGTCGGAGGCGTGATCGGCACCAGGGTCGACGGCACCGTCGTTGCCGCGTCGACGTTTGCGTCTACCGGTACATCGGCGAGAGCAGGCGCGGAGGAGCTGGCCCCGAGGGCCAAGATTGACAACACTGCAACCGCAGCGCGTCTTCTTTGGGTCTTAGGCAACACTCGTCGCGGTCCGATCGGGTTGCTCCGCCCGAAATCGCCACAGCGCTCACGCAGAGTACCGACTCATCCACGTCAAGTGGTGGAGGGCCCAAGATCTATACCTGCGCGTCAGCGGGAAACGTCCGCCCGCACACGTTTC
>JAADHX010000254.1:6140-6879 GCA_013151655.1 Actinomycetota bacterium | reverse complement strand
CCAAAGAACTGGTCGTCGATGTCCTGGGCGGTCATGCCAGGGGCCCTGGCACCAAGCAACCTCATCGCCGATGCGTTCAGGTAGCAGTAGCCACCAAACACACCAAGAAAAACGGGGTTGTCAGGGTCGAGTTCGTCGTGGCTGAACGCTCCCATACGCACATAAGCGTCGCGAAACCCGGTCTCAGCGCCCTGAAGCCCTTCTGCGTTCTTGAACATCGAAGAAAACGAAAGAGGGGTTACCGGATCGGGAAACACCTCTCCAACATTGGCCCGCGTGTACACCGGAAACCTTGTGGACGGAACTGTTTCGACTACCCAACGATCGACCATGACTCCCCCAAAGGAAGCGACCCCTCGCAGACGGCGCCTGTGAAAGAAGTCACTGCTCGGATCTGAGGCTAGGTCAAGTTGCGCCGAGGATGAAAGCTCGTTCGCTGCGAGACTGGCGAAGTGAGCTCTTCCCCGCTACAAGACAGACCGACGCCGACCCAGCAAACCGACGACGGGTCGACCGCAGCCTCCCTCGCCGACCGAGTCGGCGATTGGGATGAGGGAACATTCAGCGATACTCCTCCGTGGCTGGTCGAGCCGTCGAAGCTGTCATGGACCGCAGGCCTAGACGAGGTACGAGTCGCAACCAGGCGAAGTGTTCCCAAACTAGTGCGGTCGCCAACGCTGCCGCCCGTTGGCCGCTTGTTGATCACTGCTCGACATCTCGGGCTTGGCGTGGCTCGCTG
>JAADHX010000254.1:0-6107 GCA_013151655.1 Actinomycetota bacterium | reverse complement strand
AAAGAGGCTGCGCAAGGCGTCGGAGGCCCTCGGCCCCACGTACATCAAGCTGGCCCAGATCATCAGCGCGGGCGAGGGCGTCTTCCCCGACGAGCTGGTCAACGAGCTGAAAAAGTGCCGCGACAAGGTCACACCAGAACCGTTCGAAGCTGTTCAGGCCACCTTGAGAAGCGAACTCGGACGACCGCTCGAAGACGTGTTCGAATGGATCTCACCAACGTCGATCGCGGCGGCATCGATCGCCCAGGTACACGAAGCCAGACTACGCACCGGCGAAGAAGTGGTCGTCAAGGTTCAGCGCTCAGCCGTCGGCCAACTAGTAGGGGCCGACCTCCGAGTTCTGTCATGGCTGGCACCATTTCTGGTCGGACGCATTCCGGTTTCGGCCCTAGCCAACCCTCCAGCTTTGGTGGAGTTGTTCGCCGAGACCATCACCGAAGAACTCGACTTTCGTCTCGAAGCCGAAAACTCCCTCGACATGGCCCGGGTGCTGCGCAAACTCGACCAACACGATTGGGTGGTTCCACGACCTCACCCCGACTTGGTGAGCCCGCGCATGTTGGTGATGGAAAAGGTAGGTGGGTATGCCTTCGACGACGTCGCCGGGATGCACGATGCGGGTGTCGACACCCACGCCGTAGTTCACAACGTCATGATCGCGTTTCTTGAGAGTGCAACCTTGCACGGTGTGTTTCACGGCGACTTCCACGGTGGCAACCTGTTTGTCCAGGACGACGGCCGCATTGCCTTGCTCGACTTCGGTATCACTGGAAGGCTCGACGAGTTCAAGCGCCGAGCCTTTTTGCGACTCATGATGGCCGCAACCGCAAACGATCTACATGTGCAGATGGAGGCCATGCGCGACCTGGGTGCCCTTCCGCCCGACGCCGACATCGACGCGGTCATTGCCGAGTTAGGCCTTGAGGAAGCAGTCGTCGACCCAACCACCATGTCCCAAGAACAACTGCTGCTCGAGGTCCAGCGACTGGTGAAAGCCATGCTTGGTTACGGCGCCAAACTTCCCAAAGAACTCATGTTGTTCACCAAGAACATGATCTTCTTATCGTCCATGATCGGCCACCTGGCTCCCGACATCGACTTGTTGGGCGAGGTGCAGTCGATAGCGATGCATTTTGCAATGAACCACGGCGCCCAGATTGCCGTCGACAGCGGAATGATTGTCGACGAGAAAGCCATCGATCTCACTGGGGTTAAGGCGTCGCTTGGCCTCGAGGCCGACGTCGATTCGCTTACTTGGGTCGAATTGCGCGAACGTCGTGCACTGATCGTCAAACGAATGGGGGGTGCCTAGTGGCAACCATGAACGAAACCGAACGCCAGGCGTTCTTGGCAGACATGCACGTCGGAGTGATGGGAATAGCCGACGACAAGCGGGGGCCGCTTACTGTTCCGGTCTGGTACTCCTATGAGCCAGGCGGCGATGTCGTTGTGCTCACGAGCCCCGACAGCCGCAAGGCCAAACTCGTCGACGCTGCTGGCCGGTTCTCAATGTGCGCACAGCAAGAAGCGCTTCCATACAAATACGTGATGGTCGAAGGCCCCGTCGTCGAGGTCCGCGACAGCGAACCAGGCGAGATAGAGAAGATGGCCATTCGCTACCTTGGCGAAGAAGCGGGCCGGGCCTATGCCGTCGACTCCGCTGGTGGCAGTGTGGTGTACTCGATGCGGCCCGAACGTTGGTACAGCGTCGACTACGGTTCGTAACCGATGCGTTTAGTCATTGCCAGGTGCACCGTCGACTACGACGGACGACTTCAAGCCCATTTGCCAGAAGCCACCAGGCTCATCATGGTCAAAGCCGACGGGTGCGTCGCTATCCATGCCGACGGTGGAGCCTACAAACCTCTCAACTGGATGAACGCCCCCAATCGCTTAGTCATCGACGACGAAGGTTGGGTTGTCACCAGCCCCAAAGGCGAGTCACTGCGCATAACGATTCACGAGGTGTTCTCCGACGTCGAACACGAACTCGGGGTCGACCCTGGGCTGCAAAAGGACGGCGTCGAGGCTCACCTGCAAGAACTTCTTGCCCGAGATATGGCCACCCTTGGTCAGGGTTGGACTCTGGTGCGCCGTGAATATCCGACCGACATCGGGCCCGTCGATCTCATGTGTCGCGACGACGAAGGCGGTGCAGTCGCCGTCGAGATCAAACGCCGGGGCGAGATCGATGGCGTCGAGCAGTTGACGCGTTACCTCGATCGCCTCGACCGCGACGGCAACCTGAGACCAGTCAGCGGCGTGTTCGCGGCACAGGAGATAAGGCCTCAGGCAAGAGTGCTGGCCGAGTCAAGAGGCATCCGTTGCGTGACCCTCGACTACGACGCACTGCGCGGCATTGAGCCCAACGAGATGACGCTATTCTGACCCCTCATGGTTCTTAGTTCAATTGTCGGACGCCTTGGGTTAGCAGTAGCAACGGCGATACTCCTAGCGTCTTGTGGCGAAAACCTGTCGTTCAGCATCGGCGGGCAATCTCCAGAAGATGCCGCCATCCAAGTGATCGAAGACGATCTGGGCCCAACACTTGGTTGGACACTCGTTGCCACGTGCGACGTCGATCAGCCAGAAATAGGCGACGAGTTCAGGTGCACCGCCACAAACGACAGCGGCGAGATAGCCGAGTTCGTTGTTTTGGTCGGTGACGACGAGGTAAACGTCAACACCACCAACATCATCGCCAACAGCGCGCTACAAGGTGCCGAAGCAGCAGCATTGGACCTCATCGTTAACTCCACCGGCGTCGAGTACTCCGAAGGCAGCGTCGACTGCGGGACCGCGTCAATTGTGATACCTGCATCTGGCGAGGTCGACTGTCTTCTAACGGAACTAGACGGTTCCGAAACCGAGATCTACCTGTACGACATCAACCCCGATTCGGGCGATTTCACCCTCGCCGCCCGCTAAACCACTCCCGTCAGCGGGAAACGGTTGCGGGCGGACGGTTCCCGCTGACGGGAGTGGTTTGCGGGTTCTCGCTCGAACGAAGTGAGGGCGAGAACCCGGTTAGCAACCGAAGGTTGCGGCGGTTACTCGGTTAGCAACCGAAGGTTGCGGCGGTTACTCGGTTAGGCCGCCGTCGAAGTCTTCGCCGCCCATGTTGGCGTTGAGCCTGGCTTCGCTCACGAGGCGCTTGGCGATTTGGCCGATCTCAGTCGGGTCGTCGACAGGGTCGGCGGTGGGGCCTCGGTGCCAACCCTCGGCGACAGCAAACGTGCGGCCTGATGCCTCAAACACCCGACCCGTAACACCCTTGGAATCCTCGGATACAAGCCAGGTGGCGATGGGCGCAATCCAGCGCGGCGACATACGGTCGCGGTCTTCGCCTTCTAAGGCACCCATGCCAAGGTCTTCGGTCATGCGGGTCAGTGCACCCGGAGCAATCGCGTTGACCGTGACTCCATAACGTGCCAGCTCGCGTGCAGCAATGATCGTGAACGAGGCAATTCCCATCTTGGCGGCCCCGTAGTTGGTCTGGCCAGGGTTACCGTAAATCCCAGAAACCGAGGTCGTGTTGATGATGCGACCGTCGACGGGCTCGCCTGCCTTTACCTTTTCGCGCCAGTAGGCGGCAGCCCAACGGGCCGGGGCGAAGGTGCCCTTGAGGTGAACCTTGATTACGGAATCCCATTCGGCCTCAGTCATGTTGACCAGCATGCGATCGCGCAATATTCCGGCATTGTTGACCACCGCGTGGAGGTCGCCGAATGTCTCGACCGCCTGATTGATCATGCGTTGGGCGCCCTCCCAATCGGACACATCGTCGCCATTGGCTACGGCCTCGCCGCCCATAGCAATGATCTCCTCAACGACCTGACCAGCTGGCGACTGATCGGTTCCCGAGCCGTCGCGTTCGCCGCCGAGATCGTTGACCACAACCTTTGCTCCGTGTTCGGCCATCATCAGCGCGTGCTCGCGGCCAATGCCTCGACCAGCACCGGTGACAATAACAATTCGGCCTTCGCACAATCGACTCATGAGCTCCCCTTGGGTTGTGTTCGCATCGTCTGTAGATGTTGTAGCTCCTGCATCGTGACACTCAACACGGTGGGTACTCAAACTCACGATCGTTTACCGGCGAAAACCTCAGCAGCAGATCTTTCGCCGAGGCGAACCCAACTAGACCAGCGGGACCCGTACTATCGGACGCCGTGCGTCCCCTATTCAGCATCCCTCGTTGGGCAGCTATTGCTGCACTCCCCGCAGTACTGGTAGTTGCGTTCCTCGGCGGCTGGGTAGCCGATGCTTGGGCCAATAGCGGCGAGGTTGGTCGAAACGTGTCGGTAGCCGGCGACACAGTAGGTGGTCTCGGCGACGACGACCTTCGCGAACACATTGAGGCAATAGCGGTCCGGTTCGCGCAGACCCCAATCCTGGTCCTGACCCCCGAAGACGAAATCGAGCTCGGCGCCGGACGCCTTGGCGTCACCGTCGATGTTGAGGCCACCATAGCTAACGCCAAGGCCGCTGGTTCGATGAGTAACCCCATCACCTGGTTCAAGTCGCTGACTGGTCGGCGCGGAGCCGACGTAGTTCTCACATGGGACGAAGCCACGGCCCGCCAAGGTTTGGCCGGTCTCGATGTTGTTCGCACCGAACCAACCGAGGGAAACCTCGACGGATCGTCTGGGCAGTTGGTGTTCATGCCAGGAACCCCTGGTCAACAGATCGACTTTGAGGGCGTAGTTGCGTCCATCCCTGAAGCCGTCCAGCAAGGCGGTAGCCCAATTGTCGTCGAAGCGAGCTGGAAGGCTCTGGCCCCCCGTCTTCAAGTTTCGGACTTTGGTGACATCATTGACGAGGCGGCCCGAGTAATCGACAGCGGTGCGGCATTGACGGTGAACGACTATGTGGCCAACCTTCCTGCCGACACAGCTGCAAGTTGGTACTCGTCTGACTTCGACGATGACGGCGTTCCCCGCCTCGTTGTCGACGCCGAGAAAGCCGCGGCCGACATCGAAGCCCTCCTGATCGCCGGGGGTGTTGGTGGCAACAGCGAAGCTGTGTACACCGTGGTGGACAGCGAGCTAAGTGTCACCGCAACCGAAGACGCTCGCATTTGTTGTGGCGACAACGCGGTCGAAGCTTTGTTGACTGCTCTGGCCGATGAGAACCGCGACCCAACGATACCGATACCGATACCGGTTCGGGTTGCCACTCCCGACGAGGCACTGGCCGAGGCCGCCGAGCTTGGCATCGTCGAACTTGTCGGCGAGTTTACAACCGAGCACGCCTGCTGCCAGGATCGGGTGCACAATATTCAGCTATTCGCCGACTTCATGACCGGCACAATCATCCAGCCTGGCGAGACAATCTCGCTGAACGAGGTTGTCGGTCGCCGCACCAGGGAGCGAGGGTTCAGGGCAGGCGGATTCATCTCCAACGGTGTCATCGTTAGCGACATCGGTGGCGGAGTCAGCCAGTACGCCACCACCATATTCAACGCCGCCTTCTTCGCCGGCCTGGAGTTCCCTGAGTATCAGGCTCACTCGATCTACATCGGTCGTTATCCGTACGGCCGCGAAGCCACCATCAGCTTCCCTCGACCCGACCTCAAGATTTACAACCCGACCCCATACGGCGTGCTCATTTGGTCCACCTATACCGACACCAGCATCACCGTGCAATTGTTCTCGACCAAACACCTCGAAGCCGACCAGACGGACCAGAGCACGGTATTCAGCGGCGTGTGTCGCATCGTGAACACCGAGCGCACCCGCACCTACGATGACGGGCGGGTAGTCGTCGATTCGGTTCGGGCCCGCTACCGGCCCGAGGGCCAACTCTGCGACGGATCTCCTAGTGATCCCAACGCCACCACAACCACCGAACAAGAGACAACCACGACCGTGGGGGAAGAAACAACCACCACGACCGCCGCTGGCGATACGACTACAACCGTCGCGGCTGAAACCACAACGACGACGACAACAATCGCCGACACCACAACAACCACCACCACTGCTGCTGAAACAACCACCACTACAGCCGGCGGCTGACCATGGAGCGCCGGACGTTCCTAGTTTCGGGGCTTGCCATAGCAGCTGTGGCGTGCACCGATTCGACGACCGACACCACCACGTCGA
>JAADHX010000314.1 GCA_013151655.1 Actinomycetota bacterium | reverse complement strand
GTCCATTACCCCGCGAAGCAACGAGATCACATCTTCTGAGGTCGGGACGGACGCCCGAGAGTGGTCCTCTGACTCTTCGCTCACGACTATGAATGTACCGAGCCAGCGTCTCAGTGCTTGGCTCGGGTGCTCTATCCACTAGTGCTCCTATCAAACGCGGGTTGTCTACTGGTATAATCACCTAAGTCTCATCTGGAGGTCAGCGCCCATGATCACTCTCACCGAAGTAGCTACAGGCAAGGTCGACGAGTTGGTTAAGGCCGAAGGTGACGAAGCCTTGGCATTGCGCGTGGCTGTGCGCCCTGGCGGTTGCTCTGGGTACACCTACGAGATGTTCTTCGACACCGAGTTTGCCGACGACGACATCGTCACCGAGTACGGCACGGTACGGGTTGTGTCTGATCCAATGAGTGCCCAACTACTCGAGGGCGCCACCCTCGACTTTGCCGACGGGCTCATGGGTTCGGGTTTTTCGATCGACAACCCAAATGCGCAGCGCAGCTGCGGCTGCGGTCAGAGCTTCAGCTAGTAGGCGCCTCGGGTTAGCCGCCGGGTTAGATCGAGTCCAAAACCTCCGCCAGTTCGGTGCGATCGAACATAAAGTCGAGACGATGCTTAACGCGAGCGTTCGCATCGATCGTGTAAAGCAACGGTTCGAACCAGGCACCCGATGCATCTAAAGCTGGCGACGTTGGCCCTAGTTCGCGACCAGTAGGCGACGTGTAAATCTCAGCGTGTATAACGGCAACGTCTGGGTCCAGTGCCGATACCGTGTCGATGAGGATTTCGAGCGCCGGGCCACAAGCGATCTGGTTGCCACAAAAGGCAGGGGTGCTGAGCAGAAGCACGATCCGTCGGCCGGTGGCCATGGCGACATCGAGTGAGACTTCGTGAAAAGGGCAAGGCTCGGGCGAACGAGTGCACATGGGGTCGACGCCAAGGGCGTTGTCGAACGTCGGCGTACCGACGCTAGGGAATCTGTCGCCAGGACCGACTAGTGCCTCTTCACCGGTACCTGAGGCCAAGGCCACGGACTCCCACGAGCCGCCACTGGCGCTGAAAGTGAAGTCGACGGGATCCGACGACGGGAATCTCATTACCACCGGGTAGTAGGGAACGATGAGACCTTCTCGTCGAACCGTCACTTCTTCGTCGAACAGGACCTGGCCGTTCTGGATGGCTTCGATTCTGACGACCTCGAACGCCTCGTCGGTCACGTAGCTGTTGTTCTTTTGGACGGCCCAGACGAGCCGTTGAGGCGTGCCATCGGGCACGAGGGCACGGCCATCAAAGAGCCTGGACGCCACAAACTCTGGATCCGGCGTTGATGAGCTCGCGCCGCAAGCGCCTAGAACTAGAACGCCGGCCGCCCCGCCAGCGAGACCAAGAAATCGCCGGCGTCCCATCGCTGAAGGTATTGACATTGGTGTGTTCACTTGTCACTCACTGACGGGACCGTATCCTGACGCGGGCTCGATACCAATGTGCTGCGCTGAGCAGCCCCGACGATCGAACCCGATGACTGACGCTGGTGTTCCCCCTGATCCTAATCCCACTGCTGCGACGACGAGCACCGTGGTGCTCGCTGTCGATGGTGTCGAGATCATCGCTGACCCAAACCGAATGCTGCTCGATGTTCTGCGACTCAACGGCTTCGTTTCGGTAAAGGACGGTTGCTCGCCGCAAGGCCAGTGTGGCTGCTGCACTGTTCTTGTTGATGGCGCGCCGCGGGTTGCTTGCGTAACGCCGGTCCGACGTATGAAGGGCAAGACAATCACGACGGTCGATGGACTCGCCCCCGACCGTCGCAATCTGTGGGCCGAGGCGCTCACCGCATCTGGAGGAAGTCAGTGTGGGTTTTGCACTCCTGGCATCATCTGTCGCCTCGAAGGTGTAGCCATGAAAGGCGCAGACCTGACCGACCGCGATGTCGTCGACAAGGCACTTCTGGCTCATCTCTGTCGTTGTACCGGTTGGCAGACCATCCGCGAGGCGGCCACTGCTGTGGCGATCGGAGCACGGAACCCCGAGAGGCAGCCGCTCGACAATGAAGCCGCAGCTCGCCGCGCGTTCATTGAAGGTGGCGCCCCGCAGCTAGTTGGCCCCGAAGTAGCACTCGGCCGTGGTGGTTTCGCTGCCGATACGGCGCCCCACGATGCCCTTGTAGCGGTGCCGGACGGTGATGGTTGGTTCGTCGGCGCTGACCTCGACGCGGCGCGAGTCGGTGCAGGCAAAGTTCAGGGTCGGCGATCGACCGTGCGGGCCGAACCTCCGCTCTCGGTACCGGCAGGCGACTGGGTTCACACCCTCCGAACCTGCTGGATCGAACCGGCATATCTGGAGACCGATGCCGTTTGGTGCGAACCGGGAGGCGAACCGGTGGGTCCGTTGCTCAACGGCGGCGCATTCGGCGCCAAGTCAGACGACTCACTGCGCGACGTCGCCAAACGCCTTGCCTGTGAGCATGGCCGCTGCGTGAAGGTTGTGTATGACCGCGAAGATGTTGTGGCTCGTGGAACGGCCACCCGTCGCCGCTGGAATCGATAACGCCGGCAACATCGAGATGACAATGGCCAAGACCCCCGGCGCCCTCGATCTAGTGGGGGCCATTGCGTCCGACCTCGGGTTGGAAATAGGAGTCTCGGAGTGGGACGTTCCTGGTCCGCCAACGTCGGTGATGGTCCGTGGTTCTCTGAGAGCCGAGATCGAGATGCTCCGTGCTGCGCTGCACGCTCGCGCCGACGACAGTGCCACGCTCGCGGCTTCGCACCGGGTTCAGATCGGCGCGGCATGGGCCGAAGCAACGGTTACCCGACAGTCTGTTTTGGTTCGGGTCAGTGGCGGAGCGGTTCTTGATCAAACGGTCATGCGTTCATACGTGATCGGGGCAGTTCACCAGGCCCTCGGTTTGGTCAGATCCGAATCGATCTCGGTCGACAGTGAAGGTAGAGTTCATGATCTCACCGTTCGTTCCTTCGGGATACTCAGAAGCATCGAGACTCCCGAGGTCGAAGTCGAAATACTCGACTCAGATAGCAGCCCGCAACCGGTAAGCCCTGCGGTATTTTGTGCCGTCGCGGCGGCTGCTTGGTGTTTTGCCAACAAACCACCGATACTTCCCCTAACTGCAAACTAACCGAACTCCGATCGCCTGAGAGGCCCGTTATGTCTAAACCTGTTGCTCACTACTCACCAAGCACCCGGGCTGGCGACTGGCTCATTGTGTCTGGCCAAGTCGGCCTGGCCGACGGTCAGATGGCCGATGGCCTCGTTGCTCAGACCAAACAAGTCTTGGCCAACCTGTCCAGCGTGCTCGATGCTGGGGGAGCCACGCTCGACGATGTGGCGAAGTGCGTCATTTTCCTTAGCGATATCGACGACTTCGCGGTCGTTAACGGCCTATACGCCGAAGCCTTCGGTGATCATCTCCCTAGCCGGTCGGCGGTGGCGGTGGCGGGTCTGCCGCTTGGAGCCCTAGTCGAGATCGAGGCTTGGGCCTACCTGGGCCCGGCCGCGGGCGAGTAGACTTTCGGTATGGCCGGAGGCATTATCATCGCTGTTGTTCTGCTGCTGGCACCGATCATCATCGTTGCCAGCATGTCTGTTGTGGCGGCCATACTCGGCGCGCTACTCAACAACGATGCGAAGCAAAGGCACGAGGGCAGCGAACTGCTCGACTCAAACTACTGAGTTCGCACGCAGCCAGCTCAGCTTATTGGGGTTTCGAGTGCCAGCGCGACTGTCCAAAGCGGTAACCGACCGACCTAACAGTCTGAATGAGGCTGGCGTTCTCTTCACCAAGTTTCGACCGAAGCCGACGCACATGAACGTCGACGGTGCGCGCCCCGCCGTAGTACTCATAACCCCAGACTCGGTTGAGCAGTACCTCGCGGGTAAAGACTTTCCCGGGGTTCGCGGCTAAGAACCTGAGCAGTTCGTATTCCATATAGGTGAGGTCGAGAGGCCGGCCTTCCACCGCAGCTTCGTAGGTTTCGACGTTGAGTAGCAGCGGCCCGTATTCGATCATGTCGCCGGTGGCTTGGGCGATGGTGCGGTGAAACAGATGACGGATGCGGGCTTCGAGTTCGCGCGGGTGGAACGGGCTCAGGCAGAAGTCGTCGAACAGTTCGTCGCGCATCTGTAGATCGTCGAGTTGGTTGCCTCGAAGCAAGATCAAGATAGGCACTGGGGCCTCTTCTCTCCTCCTTAACGCACGACAAACACCCCAGGCATCGTCGCCGTCGGCCCCGTCGACGCACACGATCGCGCCAGACCAACCATCGTCGGGCTCGGTTCGTAGAATCGAGAACTCGTTAGCTACCGGCTTCCAGAGATACCCGGCGAGGTCGAGCGTGCGCGCCAAGTCGGCAGGTGGCGGCGACGGAAAGACTGCGATTGAGTTAGAGGTCATTAGATGTTTCGAAGGTAACGATCCAGCTCGAACTGGGACACCTGGGTTGTGTACTCGAAGAACTCTCGGCGTTTGTTCGTGATGAACCATCCGAATAGATGATCTCCAAGAACGGATTTTACAAGGTCTGATTCTTCCATTCGGTCGAGCGCGTTCGCCAATGAGTTCGGAAGTTGCTCGTGGCCGCCTTCGGCCATTTCCGACGGCGACATCTTGAACAGATCGGCCGGAGCCTCAGGCCCAAGCACGTATTGGTTCTTGATTCCCTCAAGACCAGCCGCGAGCATCACCGCGAAAGCGAGGTATGGGTTGCACGCTGGGTCTGGCGACCGGTACTCGATCCGTGCCGAATCCGACTTGCCTCTCTTGATGGATGGCACCCGTACTAGTGCCGAACGGTTCGAACGGGCCCACGAGACGGTTACGGGAGCTTCGAACCCGGGAATCAGCCGTTTGTACGAGTTGACCAATTGATTGGTAACTGCGGTTATCTCGGGCGCATGGTGCAAAAGTCCGGCCATGAACTGACGACCGATGGCCGATAGGCCGATCTCGTCGTTGGCGTAGAAGGCGTTCTCGTCACCCCTGAACAACGAGAGATGGGTATGCATACCCGACCCTTGTTCGTTCGCCATCGGTTTGGGCATGAACGTGGCGTGCACTCCGTGTTCGGCTGCGATCTCCTTCACTATCAGCCGAAAAGTCATCACGCTGTCGGCCATCGTGAGCGCCTCGGTGTACCGCAGGTCGATCTCGTGTTGGCTTGGTGCATCTTCGTGAAACGAATACTCGACGCTGATGCCAAGGTGCTCTAAGGATTGAAGTGTGCGGCGGCGTATCGAGCTGGCCACATCTGCGGTCGTCAGATCGAAATACGACCCCTGGTCAAGAGGTTCTAGAGGAGTCGAAGGGTCGCCGTCGGCAAACAGGAAGTACTCGAGTTCTGGTGCCACAAAGAACTCGAACCCCATGTCTCTAGCGGCATCCAGTTGACGGCGCAAGACTTGTCTGGTGTCGCCTTCGAACGGAGCGCCGTCGGCGGTTTCGATGTTGCAGAACATGCTCGCGATTCGCTCAGCGTCCTTGCTTGCGTCGAGCTGGAACGACTCGGCGTCTGGCACGGCAAGTACATCTTGTTCGGCTACCCGGCTGAATCCGTCAATAGACGAACCATCGAAGAACATGCCTTCTTCAAAGGCGGTTTCGAGCTCAGCTGGCGAGATGTTCAACGACTTCAACTGACCGTGCACGTCGGTGAACATCAGGCGCACTAAGCGCACCCCCCGATCTTCGACTTTGCGCATCACATAATCGGCTTGGCGTTCCATAACTCAATGAAACCCCGTCGACGTGTCGAGCGGAAGAGGAGATCGTGCTGGTTCACACTGCGTTCACATTGGAGTAACCGCAACGAAACGGCGATGTGCGATTCTTGGACTGTGTGGGTACGACCTTTGACGCGGCCGACCTACCAACAAGACAGTCCGAGGAGGACCCGTGGCTTACCGTGCTGAATACATCTGGATCGATGGGACAGAACCAACCCCAGAGATTCGTTCCAAGACCAGGATTTTGGCCGATGGCGAAACTCCGGGCATCTGGGGTTTCGACGGATCGAGCACCAACCAGGCCACAGGCGATAACTCCGACGTTGTGTTGCAGCCGGCGTTCCAATGCCCAGACCCGATTCGTGGCGGCGACAACATCCTGATCCTGTGCGAGACGTTGTTGACCACCGACATGTCGCCGCACCCGACCAACACTCGCGCCGCAGCCGTTGCGGCACTCGAGACCTACAGCGACCAGGAGCCCCTCTTTGGTCTTGAGCAGGAGTACACACTTCTTGATCCCATCACCCAGTGGCCCTCTGGTTTTCCGCCGGGCGGGTATCCCGGTCCGCAGGGTCCGTACTACTGCGGCGTTGGCTATTTGAAGATTCACGGTCGCGACCTCATCGAAGAACACACCACAGCTTGCATCGACGCTGGCCTCGCCATCTCGGGAACCAACGCTGAGGTAATGCCAGGGCAATGGGAGTTCCAGATTGGGCCGGTCGATACCGTGACGGTCGGCGACCATGTGTGGATTGCTCGGTACCTGCTTTACCGTCTCGCCGAAGCTCATGGCGTCGAGGTTTCAATCGCAGCCAAACCAATGAAAGGCGACTGGAACGGCGCGGGGATGCACACCAACTTCTCCACTAAGGCCATGCGCGAGAACTACGACGCAATCATTGCGGCTGCCGAGTCGCTTGGTGCTCCCGGCAAACCCGAGGAACATCTCCTCGGGTACGGCGTTGGCATCGAAGAACGCCTCACTGGTGCCCACGAAACTCAAAGGTACGACCAGTTCAGCTATGGGGTGTCCGACCGCGGCGCTTCGGTTCGTATTCCGTGGCAGGTGGCAAAAGACCAAAAGGGCTACATCGAAGACCGGCGTCCAAACGCCAACGCCGACCCGTATGTGTTGGCTACGTTAATGACCAACACCGTGTGCGCAGCCTTGTCGTAGCGCCTCTCGTTTTGCTCCTTTTGCGCTGACGCGCCAAAATTGGTGTCCTGAATTGTTCGCGGAGACTCTGCGGGCATCGATGAAGGAGACCCGATGGCAGACCCCAGCCAGCCGCGAGCACCATTCACACCATGGGACAGGCGCGAGCTGCCCGGATCATTCGATGTCGACGAAACCGCTCGCCGCGTCGGCCACTACAAGTGGATCGAGACCAAACTCTTCGAAGCCCTCGGCGGGTGGGTGGCCACGGTGCCAGAACTCGATGTGAAGCTTCGTCTCGGCACGCACTGCTATCACCACGCATGGCATGCGGAGTTGTTCCACAAGCGCCTTCCCGAACTCCGCGAGATGAAGCCGGAACGACTAACCGTTGCTCCCAACGATGAGCTCGTTGCGTTCGTAGATGCCCTGACCGAACCTGAGGCCGCGGATCAAACACTCGAAAAGCTTGTGGGTGTGTTCCGCGTGTTGTTGCCTCACAAGATCGCGGCGTACACATTCCACCGCAACAACACCAGCCGAATCACCGACATGCCGACGATACGGATACTCAACTTCATTCTTCAGGACGAAACCGAAGACTGGATTGATGGTGAGATGCTTGTCCAGTCGCTTATTCGCACTCCCGAAGATGTCGAGCGAGCTGCGGCGCGTCAGATTCATCTCGAGAAGTTGATGTTGGCCGCTGGCGGCATCGCCGGCCCGGGCACTGTCGGCGATGCCTACGACCTCGGCGAGGACACCTGATGGTCGAGGTTGCAATGTCGCCCGCGAAGTTCGAGATGGTGAACTTCGACCACGATGGCATTGTCGCCCTTGTGGTTCAGCTCGCGTCTGAACTTGGGGTCAGCGACGATGCGAGTATCGAGATCGAGGTCGACGAGGCTTCGCCTCTCATGAGGATCCGTGTCGAGTCGGTTTCCCCGATGCGGTTTCATGTCGAGGGTGGTGCGTTCGAGGACACTCGTCGACCCCGCGAGCAAAGCGATGACAACGTCCGCGACGCCATGGGACGTCTGTTACTCAAAGCCACCGACCGGATGTCTGAGGGCTTCGCTGATGCGCCGGGCGACGACGAATTGACTTTGGCTGAGGCCGTTGCGTGGGAGGTCTACTCGGTGGGAAGACTCGTGGGCTTGGGCGGTCGCGGACAGCGCAAACGTCGCCTATATCAGTTTCGCAATCGCCACGGCTTTACCAACACTTCCGACGAGGCGTTCGAGATGCTGTGGGCGGGCAAGGACCTTACCTGGGCCGACGTATCGAGAATCTCGAACGGGGCCAAGGCTGTGGTCAACTAAGTAGGTTCTATGGGAGCAAGCGACGAGGCCGAAAACGTCAGGGCCGATGTCCTCGATTGGTTCCACCAGAACTGGGATTCGAGCCTTCGCTTGCTTGAGTGGCGCGAGCGTTTGGTCGACTCCGGTTGGGCGGTTCCTTCTTGGTCAACCAGTTGGTATGGGCGTGGTCTTGGCTCGTGGGCCGACCGCGTCGCCCATGAGACCATTCGCGGGGCGGGGGGAGTAGCGGTCCCGCTCGGAGGAGGGATGGGCCTAGCCGCGCCAACGTTGGCCGAGTTCGGCAGCGATGAGCTGAAGCGGCGGGTGTTGCGGCCCACGCTCACTGGCGAACTCACCTGGTGCCAGCTGTTCAGCGAACCGGGCGCAGGTTCTGACCTGGCAGGCCTCACCACATCGGCGGTGCGCGACG
>JAADHX010000246.1 GCA_013151655.1 Actinomycetota bacterium | reverse complement strand
GCCTGGCATCGGCCTCCGAGCCACCGAAGCTGGAGGTGAACCATGTGGCCCACATCCACCCGAACCCGGCGCCCAAAGCCACTCCCGGTATCCAATTGCGTGAGCGCGACTTCAGCGCCGCACCAATACCGGCAAACACGAGAGTGAAGAGGACAATTTCGAACCAGTCGAGTTGGGGACGAAGCCACGGCTTCACGTGGCCGCCTATCAGCCACCCAGTAACAAGCCCAGCCCCTGCACCAACAAGAATTCGAGGTGTACCTTTGCCAAGCGTGGTAATCGCCCACACCGCGCCACCCCATAGGAGCGCGCCGGTTACCGGCCATTCGAGATGGCCAAGTCGTCCGCTTCCAGAGAACAGAACAAGCGGGTCGCGTTCAGCAAAGAGTGCGAACAAGCTGAGGTTGCCGCGAAGAACGGCAAAAAACAGCCCCGCGACCAGGGCCGCAAGTAGTGATGTAAACAGTTGCCAGTTGCTTTTGGCCTGGTCGACAAGCAGGTTGAGCGCGATCCAGACACCGCCGATGATGCCCACGGCAAGGACGACGGTCCAGATGGTGGCTGCAACCCGGTCGACATCGGCCGGGTATCGGAACAGCAGCGCAGTAAGCAGCACCGGAAACGCGAAGGCTAAGCCGATGCGAACCAGCTGACGAGGCGAGCGGGCCGATAGGTCGAGTCGGCTGACAACAAGGGTGGCAATACCCCAGAGGACAAACCCTGTTGATGGCCAGTGCAGTCGACCCTGAAAGCCCGTGGGGTACACATCGGTGAGGTTGGGCCGTACAAGGCCAAACACCACGGCTGCAGTCAAGGCAGGGACTACTAGTGTCCATCTCCGCCCGAGAGTCACTGCGCTGATTCCCCCTGAATCGTTGTCTGTCGGATATTCACAGTGGCGGTCGCTCCGAGAGTCGCCCCCAGGAGCGACCGCCAGCGTTAGCTACCAGCTAGGCAGCTTGGATTACTTATGAGTCTTCTGGCCAGCTGGCATCGATTGCGGCCGCAGCGGCACTCGAGTCCTTCTCGCCATTGACCATTGCTGTTGCCTCGGTCCAGAACGTGCCAGCACCAACATCGGCTGGCATCAGGTCTGATCCGTCGAAGCGGAACACAGCTGCATTCTGAAGAATGTCGATAAACGACTGCTCGAGCGGAGCCCAGAGTTCGCGGTCGACGTTGAGGTTTGCCGTGTTGAAGCCAGACAATGCGCCTGCGCCGCCCTTGGCATCCTGCTGGAATACCTGACGAATGTTGGCGTACTCAGGCGAACCCATGTACTCCATTACGGCCCACACTGCGGGGCTGTCAGCAAAGGCACCTGCGAGGGTGCCAGCGCCGAGCACTGGCTGGTTCTCATCGATCGACGGGAAGTAGAACACGTCGATGGCATCTGAGCTGCCCTCTGGCAAGAAGCCCGAGAAGAACGACGCCTGGCGAACCATGGCACAATCGTCGGCCGCTAGGCCCTCGGCTGGATCTGATGCGAAGTGGGTGCTGCTAATGGAACCTCCACCAGCAAACACAGCGCCTTCAGTGTTCCAAAGGCTCAGAATCGCATCGAAGACCGCAACTACGCGCTCATCGGCGAACTTCACCTCGTTGGTAACCCACTGGTCGTAGACCTCGGGACCCTCGAAGCGAAGGAGCAGATCTTCTGTCCAGTCGGTGAATGTCCAACCGGTTGCTTGGCCTGACTCGATGCCAATACACCACGGCGTGACGCCGTCGGCGATCATCGTGTCGGTTAGTGCCAACAGCTCGTCCCAGGTAACTGGCACGTCGTAGCCGCCCGCTGAGAAGACCTCAGGCTTGTACCAAACCAAGGACTTCAGGTCGTTCTTGTTTGGAACACCGAACTGGGTGCCGTCGACAAGACCGAAGCCCAGTGCCGCGTCGTTCCAGTTCTCTGAAACGCCCGCCATCACATCGTCGGGAACTGCTAGGACGAGGTCGTCACGCGCGAAATCGGCGAGCTTGCCCGGTTGAGGGAAGATCGAGATGTCGGGTGGGTTACCAGCCGCGATCTGAACGTTGATCTCAGCTTCCCAGTCGGCCGAACCGGTGTAGATGATCTGCATCCCGGTTCCGGCGGCGAACTCGTCGAACGCTGCTTGCAACGAACCCCACTCTTCTGGGGAACGCTCGGGTCCGGTAACTCGGACCACTTCGCCGGCGAATTCGAGTGCTGGCTCGCCAGGATCCGAAGCCATAGCTTCGGCGTCGGCCTGGGCGGACTCGGCGTCAGCCTGCGCGGATTGCGCAGCTTCGACTTCGGCCTCGGCGGCAGCCTGAGCAGACTCGGCAGCGGCCAGAGCAGCTTCGGCGTTAGCTTGAGCAGCCTCGGCATCAGCGAGACTTGAATCGTTTGCGGCGCCACCGTCACCGTCGCTGTCGCCGCATGCCGCGGCAATCAACGAGAACGCGAACAATGCCGCGACTATCTTTACCCATCTTTTCTTCATAAGGATTCCCTCCCTGTAGACGTTTCTTCCCGGCGCTGCGACCAACATCAGGTCAACCCTGACCTCCGGCTCAGCACCAAGTCCCAGGCGACACTACTCCTACGGGAGTGCGCGTGCATCCGAACGACTCGCCTCGACAACATCTTCGAGGGTGTTGACACTTTCGACGCCTAAAGGACCTCGGACAAGAGCACGGGCCGTTGTTGTTCGATACTGATGTGAGCCGCCACGCCGGTAGCAACCGATAGCAGGCCATCCATCGCCGTCACCTCAGGCTCGCCACCGTCGCGTACCGCGTCGGCGAACTTTCGATGTTCGATATAGCTAGAACCGTAGTGGTAGCCGGCGTATGGGATCGTGGCGTCGATGACCTGATCGATGGCTACGCGGCCGATGTTGTGGTCGCCTCGCCGCCCGACACGGATCACATTTTCGGGCATCAATATCTCGAGTTTCGCCTTGTCGCCCACCACCGAGATCTCTTCCTGGTTGTGAGTGGCTTCGGCAAACATGCACAAATCGAGCATTCCGCGAACCCCATTCTCGTGTTCTACGACTACGAACGCGTTGTCGAGAATGTCGCTTTGATGGCCGCCGTAGGACTCGTCGAGATGATTCACGCTCTGGCCTCCGCTGGCCATCACTCGGGTTGCCTTTGACCCAGCAATGAAGCTCATGAGATCGAAGAAGTGGCAACACTTCTCGACCAGGGTTCCACCTGTGTTTCGGTTGAACCGATTCCAGTCATCAACCTTGGGAAGGAACGGGAAGCGATGCTCCCGGATGGCCACCATGTGAATGTTGCCTGCAACGCCTTGTGCGAGTCGTTCGATGAGTCGGGCTACCGGTGGCATGTAGCGGTATTCGAGGCCAACCCAGACCAAGGCCTGCCGAGCTTGAGCCATCTCAACAACGGCGTGGCAATCTTCGACGGTGGTACACATTGGTTTCTCGACCAGCACAGCCAGATCGGTCGCAAGCACATTTCTGAGAACGTCGATGTGGGTCATGTTCGGCGACGCCACGACTACCGCGTCACACCCGCCATCATCGAGCAGAGAGCGGTAGTCGCTGAAGGCTGATACCGAGTTCTCTGCTGCGGCTCGGCCAGCACCGAGCGAAGACTCGGCCGGGTCGGCGATGGCTACAACGCGGGCACCATCGAGTGCGTTGATATTCTCGATGTGCTCGACGCCCATCATGCCCGTACCAATGATGCCGTAGCGAAGCTCGTCCATGGTGTGCGACTCTAGACAGCGCTAACACCAAACACGAAGACACACCGAGGAGGCCATGGTGACGACAACTCTGGTCGATGGATCCAGCCGAACGATCGGCGAAAGTAAATTTGTAGTCGGGCCGTTCTCGTATGGCTTGTGGCGTTTCACTACTCCAGACGTGAACAAGGCTCAGGCCATCATCGAGGCCGCGCTCGACGCGGGGATGAACCTGATCGACACGGCAGACGTCTATGGCTTCGATTGGGGCGGAAGCGGGTTCGGAACTGTAGAAGATCTACTCGGCATGGTTCTGGCCCAGGCGCCCGCGTTGCGAGACCAGATGGTGCTGGCTACTAAAGGCGGGATCAAACCGCCCGTGCCATACGACTCAAGCCCAGAGGGTTTACGGCGCGCCTGCGAGGAATCGCTGCGGCGTCTCGGTGTCGACGTGATCGATCTGTACCAGATCCACCGGCCCGACATGTTTGCTCATCCGGCGGACGTAGCCGTAACGCTCACAGCACTGCGCAGCGAAGGCAAGATTCGGGAGGTCGGGGTGTCGAACCACACGCCAGCCCAGGTCGCAGCCCTACAGGCTCATCTGCCTTTCGCGGTTGCGACCAACCAGCCGGAGTTCTCGGCCGCCGTTACGACACCCATTCGCGATGGCACCTTCGATCACGCCATGGAACACGGACTTGTTCCAATGGCTTGGGCGCCCTTAGCCGGAGGACGATTAGCGACTGGAGTTGACGTGTCGCCCGATCTCTTGGCTGTACTCGACCGGCTAGCGGAACGCGAAGAGGTCGATCGCTCGATCATCGCTCTGGCGTTCGTGCTCGCGCATCCTTCGCGGCCGGTGTGCATCGTTGGCACCCAGACTCCGACGCGAATCACGGGTTCGTTGGCTGCGCTCGGCGTTACCCTCGACCGAACCGACGTGTACGACATCGTTGCTGCTTCCGAAGGGGCACCACTCCCCTAGTGGTGGCATGATCGGCACATGACTACGAGACCAGAGATCAGTTGGTTCTCGGCTCTGTGCGACGATGACTACGAGTATCTGGGAGTCCCAGACCCGGCGTTGGCGAGTTCCTGGGAGCACTGCCGAGACATCGTCCAGACAGCAGACCGAAATGGGTTCGACAACATCTTGTTGCCCTCTGGCTACGAACTCGGCATCGACCCGATTGCCTTTGCTGCTGCCATAGCCACTCAGACAAAACACATCCACTTGCTACTAGCGGTGCGAATGGGCGAGGTGTGGCTGCCGCAGCTGGCCAAACAACTGGCAACCATCGACCAGATGTGTGGTGGTCGGCTCACGATCAACGCAATATCGAGCGATCTGCCAGGCCAAGTTCTCGATTCGGCCGCTCGATACCAACGCACGCTCGAGCACATGGTGGTTCTCAGGCAACTGCTCGACGGTGAATCGATCGACTACCACGGCGATTTCGTCGACCTTCAGCTCGATCCGCCGCGTATCAGGACGACGAACGCAAAGTGTCCTCCGATCTACTTCGGCGGTTTCTCCGCCGCGGCCAAAGAGACCGCGGCCAAAGCAGCAGACGTGTTCTTGACGTGGCCCGACACCGTCGCCTCAGTCGGTGAGACCGTGACCGACATGGGCCGACGAGCCGAGTCTTATGGCCGTACGCTCCGGTACGGACTACGGGCGCACCTGATCGTTCGCGAGACCGAGTCAGAAGCGAGGGCCGCGGCCGACCGCCTGGTTTCCAAGCTGGACGATACGACCGGCGAGACCATCAAGAACAAGTCGCTCGATACTGCTTCGGTCGGCGTGTCGCGTCAGAACGACCTACGCAACGCCGCCGGCGACGATGGTTATGCCGAGCCGAACCTCTGGACCGGTGTCGGCCGAGCTCGCAGCGGTGCTGGCGCCGCCATTGTCGGTGACCCTGATCAGGTCGTCGCCAAACTCAACGCCTACCGCGAGGTCGGTATCGATGCGTTCATATTGTCGGGGTACACACACATCGACGAATGCGACCTGGCCGCACGGTATGTGTTGCCGCGGATCGAACACGGGCCACTCAAACCGGAGTTCTAACTAGCAGCGACGACTACAGCATCAGGAATCATCGCGAAGGATCCTGCTGACCATGACAAATCCGACTGCGGCTGGCAGAGACACCACAGCAACGGCACCTCCGACGCCCAACCCGGACTCGGCGAGCCTGCCAACCGCGGCCGGAACAATCAAACTCCCAATTCGCATTCCCGCAGTCAGAGCCCCCAAACCCGCGCCTCGACGCGAGCCAGATCTTGCTGCGGAGTCATAAAGACGAGGCAACATTGTTGCGATGCCAACCCCGACCATGAGATAGCCAAGAAGGCTGACGTAGCGACCGCCAAAGAGCAACGCGGTCAGCAGTCCGATGATCGTGATGCTGTTGGACGCCAAACCCAAACGCGTCA
>JAADHX010000445.1 GCA_013151655.1 Actinomycetota bacterium | reverse complement strand
GGTGCTGGCGACCCAACGAAATGACCCCAGCGAACCACCCAAAGACTCAACACGGCCAGGCCGAATGAGACATAGGCGATTCGGGTCATGCTTACGAACTTGTACCGGCGCTGCTCGCCATATCCGAACCAAAGCCCAGCGCCGATGCTAATGAGCACCGCCGCGATCACAAACCACCAGATTCGCGTCTCGAGCCCTGAGGCCCACGATCCACGAACTGCCTCGAAGGTGTCGGTGAAGATGAGCGCGCCCTCGGCGTCGCGTTGAAGCGGCCCCTGGACAACCAGCGCCGCCACAAAGATGACCACACCCGAGACCGTGAACTTAGTCGCCAACCGTTTGATCGAAATTGCGCTGTCGCTTGGCCACAACCCGGCGGTTAGTCCTGCCAAAACCAGTACGTAACCCAGCGAGACCCATACCCGCGAGAATTGCGAAACCGGATAAGCAAAGACGAAGAACAGGCGCAGGTTGGCTCTGATGGCGTCCCAGTCGCGATCTGGATTCTCGAAGACGAAGTTTACGAGTCCTCGAAAGACGAGGACGCCCATCAGCGCGAACATAAGCGTCAATACCGTATTGCCGGCCGACGAGAAGAGATTGGCCTTGGCCCACTCAAGTGGCGGCAGGCTTGGTTGTTCGGGTGCCTTAGCGAGTTCGGCTTCGACCTCGTCGCCCGTGGTGGTAGTCATGGTATTCATATCAACGCTCCACTAGCTTCAGTCGTATGTTCCACCAGTTGACAACGATCGAGATAGTGAGAGAGCAGCCGAGATAGAACAGCATCCAGATCACGATGACCGACAGTGCTTGCCCGGTCTGGTTGAGAACCGTGCCACCGACGTTCACAACGTCTGCGTACCCGACCGCTATACCGAGAGAGGTGTTCTTGGTTAGGTTCAGGTACTGGTTGCCTAGGGGCGGCAGGCTAACCCTGAACGCCTGAGGCAAGATAACTTGACGAAGCGCCTGGGTCCTGGTGAGCCCAACAGCCATAGCCGCTTCGGTCTGACCCTTCGGTACGGCCAAAATTCCGCCGCGAACGATCTCGGCGATGAAGGCCGACGTATAGACCGTGACGCCCGCGAAGAGCGCCGCAAACCAGACTGTCATGGTCAGGCCCTGCGGACCGTATCTGAGCAGGGTTCCCTCGCCTACGATTGTTGGCATCATGCCGTCGATGGGCTGACCCGTTCGATTGTCGAACTTGTCGGCGAGGAAGTGCCAGAAGTCGGCTCCGCTGTTGATGATCCAGCTTGACAGGCCTGGCCAGACAACGAAGATCACCGCTAGGCCAATAATCGCGCCCAAAGCGGAGAATATTATTCGGAAGTAATCGTCGTCGATCAGTTTTGCCAGTCCGGCTGGAGTTCGTTTGGAGTCCAAGAAATTGCGGATCCAGCGGGCCGATGCGGTAACCACCAGCGCAGCCAACAGAAACTGCATAACAAAGACCGGGATGCTATCCCAGGCATTGCCAAACGCATCGAAGATTTGTTCGAAGAACGTAAAGACCGGATGAATGAACCAGCCCACGGCGGCGAATGCGGCGATTACACCCAACCAGTACAGGTTCGGGTAAGTGATACGCCCAGTCGAATCCTGTAGAGCCTGACGTTTCTGGCGCACAAACCAACCAATGATGGCGCCAATGATGATGAACACCATCCATTGGTAGAACCCATCGGAGGCAAACAGCCGCGGCAGCGAAAGACCCTTCGACGAGATCGCTCCCAGCCCCCACAGAAACTCCGAGTCCTGGGTTAGCCGACCGAGTCCGCCGAAGATGGCCGCATAGATGAGAATCTGCACTACTACCGGAATGTTCCGGACTGCCTCGATGTAGGTGGAAGCGGCCCGGTGGACCATCCAGTTGTCGGACAGTCTGGCAATTCCGATGAGAACACCAAGAATGCTAGCTACAACAATTCCAACCGTGGCCATTCGAAGGGTGTTCACCATTCCGACCCACAACGCCCGACCGCCGGTGTTGGGGTTCTTGTCGATACCTTCGGAGATGTCGAACCCTGGGTTTATTTCCAAGAACCCGAAACTAGTGGTGATGTTCTTGGCATCGAGGTTGGCCTTCGCTTCGGTGGCAACAAAAATCGCGACGCCCACGACCACGAGCAAAGCCGCGATCTGACTGAACCATTTGATAATGGCCGAGTCGCGATACCACGGTGGTTTAGCGCTCTGTGTAGACGCAAGAGTAGAAGTGTCGGACACGCCCTTGATCCCCCCAAGTGTGTGTAGATGTCAGCGAATAGCAGTGGCAGGATGGCTGGGAGCTTGCGGGCCCCCAGCCCTCGAGTCACTGCCCGAACCCGACTAGGCGTTCGGACTTAGATCCAATGGATCAGCGTGATGGTGGTGCGTAGATGAGACCGCCATCGAGCCAGCCAGCGTTGGCCGAACCTTCGCGGACAAGGCCTACGGGGCCAAGGCTGCGGACGTAGATCTCGTCGTAGTTACCAACCTGGCTGATGACCTGCAGGAACGCATCGGCAGGAATGCCCATGCCCGACTGAAGTTCACCGTCGCCACCAAGAAGGCGGCCGATTTCGGCGGTTGGTGGGTTCGCGGCCATGTCGGCAGCATTGCCCATGTTCACACCGTTCTCATCAGCGATGATGGTGGCGTATACAGCCCAGTTCACGACGTCAGCGAAAGCCGAGTCGTTCTGGCCATAGGTTGGGCCGAGTGGCTCTTTCGAGATTGGCGTGGCTGGGAAGATCACCCAGTCGTTTGGCTGGTTAACAGCCGCACGACCAACGAGGCCGGAGCCATCAGTGGTGATTACATCGCAGGTGCCATCGATGAAGGCCTGTGTGACCTGATCGAAGTCCTCGAATGGTCCGCCAAGCTCAACAGTGATGCCAGCGGCGTCAGCGGCGTCAGCCACGTTCTTCTCGGTGGTGGTACCTGAGCTGGTGCACGAGGTAAGACCATCGATGTCGTTGATGGTCGAGCTGGTGCTGAAACCATCGGCGGCACGGCCCATGAACTGCTGGCCGTCGTAGTAGGTGGTTGGGCCAAAGTCCATGCCGATTTCGCTGTCACGGCTCTGGGTCCAAGTGGTGTTACGCATCAACACGTCAACAGCGCCGGTCTGAACAGCGGTGAAGCGCTCAGCGGCGGTAAGTGACACGAAGTTGACTGCAGTCGCGTCGCCAAGAATGGCAGCGGCTACAACACGGCAGTAGTCGGCATCGAAACCAACAACGCTTCCGTCAGGCTGAGTTTCAGAGAAAGCAACAGCTGATC
This sequence comes from Actinomycetota bacterium, assembly GCA_013151655.1. GTDB lineage: Bacteria > Actinomycetota > Acidimicrobiia > Acidimicrobiales > Poriferisodalaceae > JAADHX01. The sequence goes on along the minus strand of JAADHX010000445.1, from coordinate 2,892 downwards.
CCGAGACACCACAGTTAAGGGTGCCGCGATCGATGATTGCCTCGAGAAGGCCGCCCTCGGCTTGTGCCAGTTCAACGGTCGTTGTGGTGTCGTCAGCATCTGTGCCGCCGGTGTCGGCAGCACTAGTTGCAGTTGTATCGTCTCCGTCACTATCGCCACACGCAGCGGCCAAAAGGCCGAACGTGAGGAGCAGTGCTAAGAGCTGTAGCAGCTTGCGCTTGCTCATAAAAAAATCCCTCCAGGATCCAGGTAAAACCAAACATCGTTGTTCGGTCGTTTGGTCGGCGAGAACTCTAGAGCACAAATCGACTTCTGTCGCATAACAGTTATTCATCACGGCACGAGTCGATGGTCTGTTAGCTGCCAGAGCACCAACCTTGGGCTCCATTGTGGTGTCCTGTGGTCGACAGGCTGTTTCAACAAACAGCGACAAGACCGCCAAACACACCCGATCCGAACGGAACACTTATGGCCGACCCCAGAGATCACGCCGAAGCAGCACGAATCGCCACAGAGGCTGGCCACCTCTTGTTGGAGACCCGCGAACGACTGTTCAGGCTCTCGGTCGACACCAGAACCATCAAAGACGAAGGCGACCGCAGAGCGCATGAGTTCATCATGGATCAGCTCACCAAAGCGTTCCCAGACGACGCGGTGTTATCGGAGGAAGGCAGCGACGACAGAGCGCGTCTCGAATACAACAGGGTGTGGATCGTCGATCCGCTCGACGGCACCAGAGAGTTCAGCGAACGAGGTCGCGACGACTGGGCTGTTCACGTTGCGCTAACCGAAGGCGGCCTTCCGACCGCCGGCGCGGTTGCGCTCCCGGCGATGGATCTAACCTTTGCGTCCGAACCAGCACCAGTTCTGCCGCCTCGCAGTGATGGTCCGCCTCGTCTCGTTGTCAGCCGCAGCCGCCCACCGGCCGCAGCCATGATCATCGCCGAGGCACTTGGCGCAGAGCTAATAGGTATGGGTTCGGCCGGAGCTAAGGCCATGGCCGTAGTTATGGGACACGCCGACATCTACGCCCACAGCGGCGGCCAATACGAATGGGACAACTGCGCCCCTGCCGTCGTCGCCATGGCCGCGGGCCTGCACGCCACCCGCGCCGACGGGGCCGAACTCACTTACAACCATGCCGATCCTTGGCTACCAGACCTGTTGTTCTGTCGGCCCGAGTTTGCCGCTGACGCCCTTACCGCGATTCACGACATCATCGATAGCTGACAGGTCCATGAGCCACCTGGAGCCCCAACTCGAGCTGAAGACGACTACCTACTCAGTCTCCCATCATGTCGCGACCCTCACGTTGTCGAGGCCGCATAGGCACAATGCGTGGACCGGTCGGATGCACACCGAGTACAGACACCTGCTGTCGATAGCTGAGAGCGATCCCGCTGTGCGGGTCGTTGTGGTTACCGGAGCCGGGCGCGCATTCTGCGTAGGTGGCGATGCCGAGGCTCTTGGCAAACATGCCGAGCGTGGTTCCTATGACCCGGGAACTCCAGCCGAACTCGACAAGCCTGGTTACGGACTGGCAGCAGCCTTCGACACTGACTTTGCGTTCCAGCTCGCCATGGAAACACCAATCATCGCCTGCGTAAACGGAGCCGCGGCTGGCGTCGGTCTCGCGGTGGTCGCCTACGCCGATCTCCGATTTGGCGCGCAGGGCGTCACGATGTCGACGGCTCATGGGCGCCTCGGTCTACCGGCCGAGTACGGCCTTAGTTGGATGCTGCCCAGACTGATCGGGCCAACGCGGGCAACCGACCTATTGTTGTCGAGCCGCAGATTCACAACCGACGAGATCGCCGACTGGGGGCTGTTCAATGCAGTGGTTCCCGGAGACGAACTTCGAGGCACCGTCGACGACTATTCCGCGATGCTCGCCAACGAGGTTGCTCCACAGTCGGTAAGGGCCACAAAACAACAGATGGCCCTCGATCTATTGCGCAACGTTGGCGCTTCGGTCGACGACGCCGGCGCGCGGCTCACCCAGATGATGGGCAGCGCCGACTACCGCGAGGGAGTTGCGGCCCTAACCGGGAAACGAAAGCCAAACTTCACCGACGAGTAGCGAGCCCGCAGATTGCTCTACGGCAGTTCGAGAATCGTCACCTCACCGGTGCCTCCATCGACCTCGACTAAAGCCCCATCCGGAATACGCCGGGTGGCATCAGTGACCGACACGACACACGGGATACCAAGCTCGCGGCTTACGATGATCGAGTGGCTAAGCGGTGCGCCCACGTCGACGATTACGGCTGCGGCCGGTACGAACAGCGGAGTCCATGATGGATCGGTGATCGGTGCCACCAGTACATCGCCAGGTTCGAGGGCCATCGGGTTATGGCTGTCGGTGACTATCCGCGCTCGACCCCGAGCAGTGCCAGGACACCCGGCTACGCCCGCCAAGACGTCGCCTGCTGCGACGGGTTCCACCTCGACAGCGTCGCGCCTGGGAAAAGTCGCAGGGCTAGGCACATCGCCGAACACGATGAACGGTTCTTGCAGTTGCCGTAGTTCTTCGTAGTCGGCTCGCCTTGACCGAATGGTCTCACCGAGATCTGAAGCTGCCGGGTTGTCGACGAAGTCCTGAAGCTCATGCAGATAGAGCATCGAGAAGTCCGGAATCTGGTCGAGGTGCCCGGCATCGACAAAACGCCCAGCCCACTCGAAGTGCGCCATGCGAGCTTCCTGAATCAGCCGAACGCAGTTGGACTTGGTGCGTTCGCGGCCGGCCGTGAACACCCGGGCCGCTCCAAGCGCGGCAACGAATTGGCCTTGAGTCTCGACATCTCCTACGAGCATCGCGGTGATCTCGGCACCGATTCGTTCGCGATCGCCGGCCAACTCGGCTTGATGTCCTAACGGCGCCGCCGATGCCGG
>JAADHX010000008.1 GCA_013151655.1 Actinomycetota bacterium | reverse complement strand
ACCAGACGTTCGTGGTGAGTGCGCACCAGATGGCCGTATAGGTCCCAGTCGTCGGCCATGTCGCCGCCAAGGATCACGAGCTCCGGATCGAGAAGCGCCACCGCGTTGGAAAGCCCGACGGCCATCCAGAATGCGAACTGATCCAGGATCGCGAGCGCGCCAGGATCATCGTTTCTGGCGCCGCGCATGACATGTTCGCCTTGTACGTTCTCGGCATCGCCGCCAGCTAAGGTCAGTAGTTGTGGGGTTAACCCAGCGATGGCGGCCTGGCGTGCCATCCAGTCGAGGCCTCGCCCACTGGTGTACACCTCAAGGCAACCACGGCTGCCGCAACTGCACTCTGGCCCTGACGGGTTGATCATCGTGTGCCCAAGTTCGCCGGCCATACCGAAGGCGCCGCGCCTCACTGCGCCGTCGATGATGAGCGCATTGCCAAACCCCGAGCCAATCGTCATCAGAACCGCGTTGGAGATGCCACGGGCAATACCCCATTCGAGCTCTGCCATCGCCGCGAGGTTGGCGTCGTTGTCGATAACAATCGGTCGGTCCAGACGGGTCTCCAACAGCTGAAGAAGCGGCACGTCGCCAAGGTCGAGGTTGGGTGAAAAGGCCATGCGACCGCTGAGGTCGAGCTGCCCGGCCACACCAACGCCGACGCTGTCTACAGCACCAACAACGGTGATCAACTCGGTGCAGATTGCCTCGACAACGTCGAGTAGTTCTGTTGTTCCGCGTGGTGTGTCGACCCGGCTCTGGGCTAGTACCGCACCGTCATCATCGATAACAACAGCAACGCACTTGGAGGTGGCAATATGAACGCCAGCTGTCAGCCCTGTCGACGTCATTGCTGGCCCCCGTCGGTCGCGTCGTTGCGTCGGTCGGTGACGGAGATACCCACGATTGGCTGGGAATCGTCTGGTGGTACTTGTTGATCCGATCTGGTCGGCGTGGAGCCGAAACCCGACTCCTCAACAAAGCCAGCGACCGCGGCCTGACCGAGCTGCACCCAGCGTTGGACTGTCTGCTCGACGGTTGCGCCGTCGGTCCTTTCACCGGACTGGTCGAGCCAGCGTTCGGCGCCATCAAGCAACGCCCGGCCGGCGCCGATTAGATCGCGGGCGGCATCAGACAGTTGCCCACCAATGTCGTCGCCGGGCCCTGAGTTGTCGTCGGCATCATCCATCGGGTCAAAACTAACGGGCCGAAAGACGCGCGCCGCACATCGCCGCCCAACTGGTTGATCAAACCTTCTGAACGAGCTCGAAACCAATGTTGAGAGATCCTTGTTCGAGGCTCGCCGTTGCCACATCGTGGGCGAGCAACGAATCTGGCAGCGCAACCATCCGCCGATGCGGACCTATGGTGATAATGAGTTCGCCGCCGTGGCGTCCGACGTCGATCGACGACCCGTCGACGGCTCCAATAGCCATAGTTAATGTGGCTCGGTCACCATCGGAAGCCCACACCAGTGATGGGTAAGTAGTCGACCTGGCGGTCGGATCCTCAGCGCCGTAAATGGAGCGACCAAACGTGGCAAGGGCCTCAACGCCAACGATCTCTGACCCCGCGAGTTCGACTGGCCACACCGGCACCGGGGCAAGGTCGGTGCTGAGGCGTTCGACCTGTTCGGCTTCGACCTTTCGCCAGCGCTCGAAGAACGGATCGGCCACGGCCTCTGGCAAAAGCCGATTCACAATCGCGGCATCGACGCGTAGACCGAACAACGACAGGTACGAGTGTGCTCTTCTGGTTTCGGCTACCACAACCGGGTTTGGGGCCGAAACAAGGCGCACACCCGTTCTGACCGGATCGGTCAGAAGTTTTTGGGTGGCGCTCAACCGGTCCGATAGTCGACGCAGGTCATCGAGCGCTCGCGTTTTGGGTAGCTCGACTCCGACGGCCTGTTCGAGCATTGGCCCAACCACGCCAGCCCATGGAGCCGCCAGCGGCGTTAGCCGGTCGATCCACCAGTTGATGACCTGGGGCGCCGACAACAATCGGATGGTCTCAGCCGTGGGAGCACAGTCGACTACGACAAGATCCAGGTCGGTACGGTCGGCCACCTCGCCAATCACCGATAACGCAATCAGTTCATCGGCACCGGGGATGACCGTGAGTTCGCCGGCCTGAATTGCCGAGATTCCTGACTGACCTGCGATGGCGGCGACCGTCGTGCGAATCGTGTCCCAGCCAGCCTCGAGCCTCACCCTGCTGTCTGGTTCGCTTGCGGTAAGACCGTCACAGACCTCGACGCCAGCGTCGCCGATCGCCATGCCAAACACATCGCCAAGACTGTGAGCAGCATCAGCCGACACGAGGTGGACCCGTAGGCCTAACTCTGCGGCCCGGACGGCGGTCGCAGCTGCGATCGTCGACTTACCAACACCGCCCTTGCCGGTAAAGAGCAGCACGTTCGCGCCACTCAAGGGGTCAACCTTCGGCTCTGGCCTGAAGGTCGGCGAGCGCGGTGTGGATGATCCGACCTTCGGCTCTGCGCTTCACGAACCCTGGAAGGGGCACCAGCAGCTCGACTTCGAGGTGATAGGTGACCTCACACTCGTCGGGTGAGTCTGGGATGGCGCCAAAGGTGTACCACCCGTCGAGACGTTTGGTGATGTCGCCAGCCGTCTGAACCCACGAGATGCGGCTAGGCGCCTCGGAATGGTCGTACTGCAAGGTGTAAGCCGCCGAGCGACCCATGGCCGCGGCGCGGAACTCGACCAAGAACGGCCGTCCCTCGCTGTCGACTTCGAGAATCGTGGCGTCCTTCAGATCGGTTGTCCAGTCTGGGTAGCTGGCAACGTCGGCAGCCAGTTGATAACAACGCTCTGGGGACGCCTGAATGACTCTGACTTCGGTGGCTTCATCGAGCATCGTCGTTCCTCCGGGGCTAGCTGGCGCTTCTCGTCTGGTTGATTCTGCCACCGTCAGCACCCAACGATGTTGCATACCCGTCTAAACCCGAGTGAATCGGTAGGTCTTGAAAAGCGCAGATCACCGAAACCGGGGCCGGAACACACCGTGCTTAGCCGACCAAATTCCGGCAATTCCTAGACCGAGCATCGGAGCTAGAACGCCAAATATGAGTGCACTGGTTGGTTCGATCAATGCCGCGGTCACCGCCACCGCCGACTGAGCGACGATTGCTCCGATCATGTTCCAACGCGTTGCCGCTGGCGCGCCTTCAGCCAACAAATAGAGACCGGCGGTCGAAATTTCTTCGGTGCGGCTGCGGTCGAGAGCGACGAAGAATGAATAGATGAACGCCACGATCCCGGCAAGGAGCATTGCAATCGATATGAATGCAGCTACGACTCCAAGCGAGCGGGGGGCTGTTAACCCGAGGCCAAGACTCACCGCTAGAACAGCTGTGACAACCCAGTTGGCCCTGACGAGAACCCAGCCGCGGCGCGGGTCGGGTTCTGGCTCGTGGACATCGTTCTGATCAACTTCGTTCATTGGACCGCTGCGGCCAGGCCAGCGCGGAGCCGCAGAGCCAACGTGTCATACGAGAATTCCGACACTGCTCGCACCCGAGACTTGCGACCCATTTCAGCGGCGCCGTCGGGGTTGTCAAGGATCGACCGCCACGCGGCGACAACCGCGTCGACATCGTTTGGGTTCGCCAGCACTACCCCAGTTTCGCCATCGAGCACGGCTTCGGCGGCACCACCGCTGTCGCCCGCGACCTGAGGCACGCCAGCCGCCGCGGCTTCGACAAACACAATTCCGAATCCCTCTTGCTCGAGGCCTCCCCACCTAGTGCGACACAACATCGTGAACACGTCGGCGGCGCCAAAAAGTTCGGGCTTGTCCTGTTCGCTGAAGCGTCCCAGGAACGTCACCGGAGCATCGAGCGCCGCAGCCTTGCGTTTGAGCCGGCGCTCATCGCGGCCGGTACCACCGATTGCGAGCACCAGCCGAGGGTACGACTCGGAGAGCTTCGCAGCGGCCTCGATAGCAACGTCGAAACCCTTACGCGGAACCAGTCGCGACACTGCTAGCACCATCTGAGCTTCGACGTCGATATCGAACCTTTGTCGCGCCGCGCTCCTCTCATCGTCTGTAAGTGGACGGAACCGGGCGGTGTCGACACCGGGTGGAACATAGATCGACTCAAGGGTGCATCCGGCGGCTCGATTGCCTTCGGCCATTGGGTACATGCCCGCACCGACGACCAACCTGGCTTCGATCAACACCTTACGCAACGCCTGTCTGCTGATCGGCAAACGTCCGGGCACTGCGACCTCGGCGCCATGAAGTATCACCGCATATGGGTGGCGAAGTCTGGGACCGATTCCGCCAAGCGGGAGTGCGGGATCGATCACCACCAGCTCGGCCCCGACCTCATCGGCGATGTTGTCGATCTGGGCGGCCAACCCTGGTCTTGGCACGAGCCATTTATCGCGCGCCCTGATGACGCGAAACGCCTGACCGGCGTCGAACTCGGCCGCCCCGGCATACGGCGTCGTGAACACGGTGACTTCGTCGGCTGGAAGCCGACGCCAGAGCTCCCATAGGTAGGCCTGAATACCGCCTATTTTGGGTGGGAAGTCGTTGGTGACAAGCAGGTGGCGAACCACAGGGCGCGACGCTACCGCCTAACGAGACGGAACGGACCGATCGAGCTCGGCCACTATGGCAGGGTCGAGCGACGCCGTGCCGCCGGTCACGCACCGGCTAACCAGTTCGTCGCGGCCGAGGCGTCTCGCGGCCCAGATGGCATGGCCAACTTCGACCACATGTTTGCTCTGGAGCATCCGGACAAGCACTTCGTCGACGTCGGCACCTCGACCATTCGCGAGCTCGCGTCGCGGTTCGGCCACGTTGCCAAGCGCAACCAGGGCGTTTCGGCGGAGGTACTCGGGCCGGCGGCGAGGGATGTACCACTGCCCGTATTGAGCAGTCAGTTCGTCATCGCTCGATCTTAGAAGCTCAAGTAAATCCACAGTTGTGGTGGCATCGTCTGCGACCACAGGCACCGAGCGGGTCCGCTCGTCGCGCACATTCGGGGGGCACACCGCCTGACAATCGTCGCAGCCATAGATTCGATCGCCAAGAGCCTCGCGAAATTGAGGAGGGAAAGTTCCGGCCGCTTGAACGAGCCACGCGAGACACCGCCTGGCATCGAGAACACCTGCCGTGTCGAGCGCACCGGTCGGACATGCGACCTGGCAGCGGTTGCAGCTTCGGCAGCCGTCGGCCATTGGGGTGTTCGCAGGTTCGATAACGGCATCGGTCACGACAGATCCAAGCACAAACCAGCTACCAAGATCGTCCGATAGTAGGTTGGTGTTCTTGCCGAACCAACCGAGCCCAGCTCGATAGGCGGCGGCCCGGTCGACCATTCGGTTGTCGTCGAGTACCACAACCGCTGCCGCCCCAATTGACCGAAGTTCGGCCGCGACAACCTCTAGCCGATCGTGCAACTGGTCGTAGTAGGGCTCCCACACGTATCGGGCAACGGCAGCGCGAGGCCCGCCAGGCATCTGTTCGACCCGATCGCGTCGGTACAACAAGGCCCCGACAACAATCGATCGAGCGCCGTCGAGGAGGTGCGTCGGGTCGGTCGAGCGTTCGGGTTTGCCATAGGTGAAATACATGCCAGCGTGCAGCCCGGCAGCCTTGCGCTCGTCGATTCGCATCCTTGCTTCGTCGAACGGTGCTGCGTCTGTGACTCCGTGAGCATCGAGCCCTGCCGCGGCGGCCCATCGGGCGACGTCGTCGAGTGCGGCTGTAATCACTCCTTCATGGTTGCATGCCTCAGGCGCGGGACGAGCCCACCATCGCCAAGGGCCTTCAGTGCGCGAGCCTCGGCTAGGTCGATGATGACCGCACTGTCGGGTTCGTCGCGGACGAGGTGTGTCACAACGCAGCTGTTACAAACTGCGGTAGCGCAGGCAACGCAGACATCGCAGTCGATTACGAAACGACGCGGACTTTGTGAGTTTGACTGTGAATGACCTATTGGCGAATAGAACGACATGTGGACTCCAGGGGAAGTGGCTGGACTGTTGGCCTTGGGCGGAAGACAAGAGCGCTTCCGAGTCGACGATGAACGTACCCAGGGGGTGGGACGCTGAACGGCAGGTGTCGCGAACTAGCGAAGCCCAACGCGTATGAGCGAAACCGCAGGTGTCGCGAACTAGCGAAGCCAGCTGTAGAACG
>JAADHX010000468.1 GCA_013151655.1 Actinomycetota bacterium | reverse complement strand
GAATCGCTCCGGATCGGGCTGAAGCCCAGCCAGGCCGAGAAGTGCTTCGAGGTCGTCGCCATGGGCTGAGCGGTCGACGGCCCGGCGGCTGGCGTCGAGGCGATCCAAAGCCCGCGCCAGTCCGATGTCGTCTCGCAATATTGTGAGTAGCTCCGCCGTTGTTGATCGTCGTTGAGCGGCTGAGCGCAAGGTGTCTAGGTCGTCGACAAATTCCTCGATTTTTTCGGAGTCTCGTTCGCGAACTCGCTCGGCCAGGCGCCGTAGATCTTGAGAGCCGCGCTGCTCGCCAATCCACTCGATCACGCGCGCCGATAGCCCCCGAGACGGGCGACGCGCTGCGATAGCAAGGTCGGCTGGGTCGAACCGCTTTGTCTGAGCCAGCCGCAGCCAGGCCAGAACGGCCTTTACCCCAGAGCGCTCGAGGAATCGAGCATCGACGGCTTTGACCACTGGATGACCGGCGGATCGTAGAGCCACCTGAATCGGAGCGAGCGATGCATTGACCCTTGTCAGAACTATCGCTTGGTCTGGACGAAGATGCTTGATGGCCCCAGCACACTCGGCAACGATGACGGACAACGGAGTATCGGTGGACACAACCTCGAAGTCTTCGTCGGCGGGTTTACGATCGGGAGCTGCGCTGATGGTCTTTTCGACTCTTTGCCGGTTGTACGTGAGCAGGTTGGTGGCAGCATCGATGACCTTGGGTGGGCACCTGTAGTTGACATCGAGGTGATGGCTGCCGGCGCCGGGAAACCACCGTTCGAAGTCGATGAGCCAACGCGGCGACGCACCGGTGAAGCCGTAGATCGTTTGGTCATCGTCGCCGACGCCGAACACCTCAGCCGCCGGGCCAGATAGCAGCCTGATCATCAGAAGGTGGGCCGGTGTGAGGTCCTGGAACTCGTCGACCAACAACGTGCGACACGCCAGTTGGGCGGCGGACCGAGCTGCCGGATCGTTGAGCAGAACCTCGATGGCCGAGAGGATCTGCTCGTCGAAGTCGACTAGTCGGCGCTGGCGCAGCAGCGACCGGTATTCGGGCACCAACTCTGCGAGACCATCAACATCGCCGCTGAACGATCGCTCGACTTCTTGGGGGCTTCGCAAGCCAAGTCGCACCGCGGTGAGGGCTTCTATCCAGGCTGCGATTGGGTCGGTGTTGGCTCGGCGGCGCACGTTGACCAGATCATCAAGTAGACGACGCACGCGACCTTCGTCGATGACTTCGACTGGGCCAGGCACCACTTGGGATCGAACGAATGGTGGTCTTCCGGTAACGATTGCCAACCCGAGAGCGTTGAGGGTGCTGACCTTGAGGTTCGTGAGATCGGCGGTCCGTTCCTTCATTTCCTGTTGGGCGCGGCGGTTGAAAGCGACGAGAGTGAGCGCCGATGCTGGGTGATTGCGCTCTCGGAGCAAATGCCTAGCTCGTTCGGTGAGAACTCGTGTCTTGCCAGAACCAGCGGGTGCAACAATTCGGGCCGCGCCGTTTCGGTGAGCTACTGCGTCGTATTGATCGGGTGCCAGGGTCGCAACTGGTGCATCTGAGCCCGCGGTGGCTAGAGACCCGTGTTCGAGGTGAACCGTTGGCACAATCGGTAGCTCGGCTGCGTAGTTCGGGCCCATTGGTCCGCCGTCTAGCCACACTTCGGTTCCGTCGGAAAGGGTGACGTCGCCCGCACCGCTGTCGTTGGCTCCCAATTCGATGGCGCGGTCGATTGCCCACCATCGTTCGTCGCCGTCTCTTGCGTCGACGCAGTTGGCTGTGAGTAAGAAGCTAAGCCGATCGAGGGGTAGGTCGAGCCCAGGGGTCAGCTCCCAGATAGGAAGGTTCGGCCCGACCTCTGGCTCGGGAATGTCGCCCCATAGTTCGACAACCGCGCGGGTCCGCTCGAGCCACGCAAGGTGCAGTTGTGCCAGGGCTTCGGGTGACGGCGCGGCGCCATCTATCTCGATTCGGTCGGCGGCGTGCCATGCGGAGGGGACTTCGGCGCCCGGTCGGACAACGATGCACCGGCCAAGTTCTTCTGGACCAGCGGCTACGCCAGAGACGGTGGGCGCAGAGAGGCGGTGATTAGTCGGCTTGGGTGGCGACGGAGCCGAGTGGTCCTGCGGCGAGAAGTCGTCCGCGGTAGGTAGGTCTGGCGGCGCGCCGAAGTTGTCGTCGTCGCCCGCGACCGAAGGCCGGTCGCGGTGACACTCCCGAACTTCGGTCACTGATTGGTGTTGTTCGCCGCAGTTGCCGCAATGGATGGTTGTCATCGTCTGCGCGAGGCTAGCGAGGGGGCGTGACAGCCCAATGGATGCAACCAAGTGAACAGGCCTGAGCTAAGGCCAATACAGTGAAGGCAGTGAAAGCAGTTCTGTGAAACGTGTGCGGTCGGCCCTATCAGCCAATGGCAGAGCTGGCTGGGTCTTCTACCGTGTCGTAAGGCTCACGATTCGAACGGTTCTGTACCGGTACCTTCGGGTCAACATCATTGGTCGGGAAAACCTCGATGTTGCTACTCCGGCAATAATTGCTCCGACCCACCGGTCCAACCTCGATGGTCCGCTGTTTGGAGCCGCTCCGGATTGGTTGTGCCGGTCGTTGGCCAAAGAGTCATTGTTTAAAAACCCGGCTTTGGGCTGGGCGATTGCCGCACTCGGTTCCTTTCCGGTTAAGCGCGGTTCGGCCGATCGCGAGGCTATGCGTACGGCCGAGGATCTCCTGGCTAAGGGGGAGCGTGTGCTCGTGTTTCCTGAAGGAACTAGGCAAACAGGTAACGACGTGCCCGAAATCTTCGACGGCACGGCGTTCATGGCGGCCAGGGCTGGCGCCACGATTGTGCCAGTAGGCATAGCCGGAACCGAACGGGCCATGCCGCCTGGTGGAAAGTTCCCCAGCCGGTCGACCGTGACGATCGTCGTCGGTACCCCGATGGCGCCGCCGACCGCCGACGGTCGAGTGAAGCGAAAAGACGTGTCGGCGTACACTGCCGAGATCCACGCCGCTCTCCAAGAGGTTATGGACACCGCCGTCGCGGACGTTTCGAGTCGATCGTGAGAATTGTTAGTTCGACGCACCAACGTCGATGCCGGCCGCGGCAATGGCGTCAGCCACGAACTCGGCGATTCCATCGGGAACGTTGCGGCGGTTGAACGTGCGCACCACCAGAACGTTTGCGCCTTTGTATGCGAGAAGTTTGGCGAATGCTCTGGTGACCTTGCCTGGATGAATTGCGTGGGTCAGGAACCCGGCCACAGGTATGTCCCAGAGGTCTGGTAGCGCATACAAGTTCTTGCGACCACCGGGCATGTGGCCGCCGATGATGATTCCGTCGGTCCACGTTCCGACAAAGATGAGGTCGGCCGACGTCAGATCGTTCAGTGGCGGCGACGCCACCGAAGCGATTTTGACATCGGCACCAGCCGCAGCAGCCGCGCCAGCGACGTACTCGGCGGTGCGCTTTGTATTGCCAGTGCGGCTTTCGTACAACACGACGATCTTCATTGCCGAGCAGTGTAATAAATCCTCGGTGCCGAGTTGGCCCATCGTCCAAGATTGAACGGCAACGCGCCAATTAGCTGCTGGCCAGACTTACGGCTTCCCAAACTGCGAGTGGACTAACTGGCATGTCGATGTGGCTGACGCCAAGGTGAGAAACAGCGTCGACAACGGCGTTGTGTAACGCGGGCGTCGAACCAATGGTGCCTGACTCGCCGATGCCTTTGGCTCCTAAAGGGTTCCGCGGTGACGGCGTTTCGGTGTTCGACGTTTCGAACATTGGGAACTCGGCTGCGCTTGGCATCAAGTAGTCCATCAGCGAGGCAGTGACCGGGTTGCCGTCTTCGTCGTAGCGCATCCATTCGTAGAGCGCCTGGGCTGCTCCTTGGGCGATTCCGCCGTGTTGTTGACCCGTGACCAACATGGGGTTCAGGATTGTTCCGCAGTCGTCGACTGCAACATGTCGCAACCAGTTGACCTCGCCAGTGGTTGTGTCGACTTCGACGACTGCCACGTGGGCTCCGAACGGAAACGTCGACGCCTCCCCATCGAAAACAAGCTCATGTTCGAGGCCGGCTTCCATGTCGGCGGGACGCTTTGACTCGTCGTCGGCAGCGGCCTTAAGGTCGGCCCAGTTCATGGCAGTAGCGGGTACACCGGCCACGTGCAGGCCGCCATCACCAACGACAATGTCGTCTGGGTCGGCCTCAAGCAGGTGTGCGGCCAGAACTTTCGCTTTCGCCAAAATTTCGGTTGATGCCACGTGCACGGCGCTGCCAGCAGTTTGAAGTGAGCGTGAACCCATTGTTCCTGCGCCTTGGGGAATCTCATCGGTATCTGACTGGATGAGAGTGACGTTATCCATGTCGATGCCGAGCATGTCGGACACGATCATCGAGAACGCGGTGTCATGACCTTGGCCGTGAGACGACGTGCCGACTCTCATGTTTGCGGTGCCGTCGTCGTTGATTTCGACCTTGCCCCACTCGGTGTGTAGACCAAATGGCGCTGTGACCTCGACGTACGCGCTAATACCGATACCGAGTTGCAATTCGGCATTGGATTCGCGGCGTTCGGCCTGTTCGGCTCGCAGATCTGAGTACCCCGATGCCTCCAGGGCAGCGTCGAGCGCCTTTTCGTACTCGCCCGAGTCGTATTGGCCGCCGGTTGCGGTCACAAGCGGAAAGTCCTCTGGCTGCAAGAAGTTGGCGCGTCGTACCTCGGCGGGGTCCATGTCGATCGCTTGGGCGGCGATGTTCAGGATGCGTTCGACCATTTGAGTTGCTTCTGGTCGACCGGCGCCGCGGTAAGCGGCGATGTGGGTGGTGTTGGTGGTTACTGCCCTCGCCCTGAACGCGATTCCGGGAATGTCATAAACCGCTTGCGACATCATCTGTGTGGCGGTCGGAAGTACTACGCCAATAGCTCCGTAAGCGCCAACGTCGGCCAGAATGTCGGCGTACATCCCGATGATCTTGCCATCGTTGTTGATGCCCATCTTGACGTCCATCACCATGGCCCGACCCTGGGCCAAGCTCAGGAAATCCTCCGACCTGGTGCTTGTCCATTTGACCGCACGGTCTAACGACTTGGCTGCTTCGGCGATGATCCCGAACTCCGCGTAGTACCCGGCCTTTGGCCCGAACCCTCCACCGACCCACGGAGCGACAACCCTGACGTTCTCAGCATCGATTGAGGTGACGCCGACAAGGCCGTCGCGCACCGCTTGGGGGTTCTGGGATGGAACCCAAAGGGTCATGTGATCGCCATCGGGCACCGCGACGCAACCGTTCGGTTCCATCGGCACGCCGGCCAGTCGTTGGCTAATGATGCGTTCCGAGACAACGACGTCGGCACCGGCCAGAACGTCGGCGTCGAACTGATGCTCGGTGGTGAACACCACGTTCGATCCATGTTCTGGCCAGATAATTGGCGCATCGTCAGCGACAGCGGTGTCGAGGTCGATGACCGTGTCGAGGGGGTCGTAGTCGACGATGATCATGTCGGCAGCGTCCTGGCCGGCCGATTCGGTTTCGGCAATGACAACGGCGACTATGTCTCCGACAAACCTGACGCGGTCTTTGGCGAAGGTCGGCCGAAACATCGACGGATGGATGAATGGTGGGGCAGGGTTGTCGGGCAGATCGGTATTGCGGGAGGTCAAGACGGCAACCACACCCGGCATCGATTCGGCTTCGCTGATGTCGAGTTCGGTTATCTCGGCGTGTGCGATCGTTGACCGAATGAACCTGGCATGTAGGAGCCCGTCGACCTTGAGATCGGCGTAGAACTCGTTTGTGCCTCGAAGCAGGCCAGGGTCTTCTTTGCGGCGAACTGCGTTGCCGAGAATCGAACCGGTCATTGACATTGGTGTAGCCCCTAGTTTCAGTGCCTCGATCAAGCGCCCACCGTAGGGCAATGGGGCAGCAGAGTGGGAGCCCATCGGTGCTTGGGGCCCAGATGATTGGTTTCAGGGGTTAGTGGTCGTAGGCGGTGAGTGCGCGGGCTGGTCGTGGTTGGTGTGTCGTTTCGTTGGGCCAGATTGCTGTGTCCTTCGGAGAAATGGCTGTTTTGTTGGGCTTGGGGGTAGTGAAACGAACATTCGTTTGATATAGTTGATACATGTATTCAACGGGGAACACAACAATCGATAGACATGTAGACGCTATATCGGTCGACGTTGACGTTCAGG
>JAADHX010000463.1 GCA_013151655.1 Actinomycetota bacterium | reverse complement strand
CCGACGGGGTAGAGACCGTTTTGAAACTTGTCGAATCAGCCGACGCTTTCATCGAAGGATTCCGGCCAGGCGTCACCGAACGGATGGGCCTCGGACCCGAACAGTGTCTCGCACGCAATCGGGCCCTCGTGTATGGACGAATGACCGGATGGGGCCAGGAGGGACCGTATGCGGCGGCAGCCGGACACGACATCAACTACATAGCGCTGTCTGGCGTGCTCAGCAGGATCGGTAGGGCTGGCGAAGGGCCAATGCCGCCTCTCAACCTCGTGGGCGACTTCGGCGGGGGTGGCATGCTGCTCGCCTACGGACTCGTGTGCGGGATCTTGAACGCCAAACAAACCGGAGTTGGCCAGGTAGTCGACGCGGCCATGGTCGATGGTGCCGCGACGTTGATGGCCATGTTCTTTTCTTTCGATGCCATGGGGATGCTTGGCGACCGTGGAACCAACCTGCTCGACACCGGTGCACACTTTTATGACGTATATGAGTGTTCCGACGGCGAGTATGTGTCGATCGGTTCGATAGAGCCACAGTTCTACGAACTGCTGCTCGAAAAAACGGGTCTAACCACCGACGACCTCCCGCCGCAGATGTCGAGAGATGATTGGCCCGCAGCCAAGGTCAAGATCGCCAAGGTGCTCAAGTCGAAAACCCGCGACCAATGGTGCGAGATCATGGAACATACCGACGTGTGTTTTGCCCCAGTGTTGTCTATGGCTGAGGCCGCAGTGCATCCACACAACGTGGCCCGCGGCACCTTCACAGAGTTCGACGGCGTTCTTCAACCGAACCCGGCACCGCGGTTCAGCGCAACTCCGGCCGAACTCACAACGTCCCAAGTTGGGGCCGGCAGCGACACCGATTCGGTGCTTAGCGAACTCGGACTAACTCCTGCAGAAATCGACAAACTCAAGTCCGATGGAGCGGTTGCCTGACATGGGAACACTCGTCACGTTTCATGCCCATCCCGACGATGAAGCGATCGCAACCGGCGGTTCGATGAGGCTGGCGGCCGATGCCGGGCACCGAGTCGTTCTAGTGGTGGCTACCCGTGGCGAGTGTGGCGAGGTGGCCGATGGCGTGCTCGACCCCGACGAAACGTTGGGCCAACGCCGCGAAGCCGAACAGCGGGTCTCGGCTGCCATGCTCGGTGTCGACCGCGTCGAGTTTCTCGGCTACCACGACTCTGGGATGGTCGACGAGCCTTCCAACGACAACCCGACCTGTTTTTGGCAAGCCGATGTGGAAGAGGCAGCGGCCCGGCTGGCTGCGATTCTTGCCAACGAAGACGTCGACGTGCTCACCTGTTATGACTCCCACGGCGGATACGGCCACCCAGACCACATCCAGGTGCACCGAGTTGGCCATCGAGCCGCTGAGCTAGCCGGAGTGGAGCGGGTCTATGAGTCCACCATGAACCGGACACGCATCGCCGAACTCCGTGCTGCCGCGGCGGCCATTGCGGCCGAAGCCGGCGACGACGAACTCGATATGCCCGACGTCTCCCAGGACGACACCTTTGGGTCTCCAGACGAAATCATCACGACCGCTGTCGACGTGTCTTCGGTTGTGGCCATTAAACGCCGGGCCATGGCCGCCCACGCCAGCCAGATCGACGACTCATCCTTCTTTATGCAGATGCCACACGAAATGTTTGCCGTCGCTTTCGGCACCGAGTGGTTTATTCGGGCCGACTCCCAAGTTGACGGACGCGAGACGTGGCTGTTCGACGAGCCTGCACCTCCGGCGTGAGCGCGACCCGACACTTGGGCGCCTCTCCTGGAGACATTCCGCCGCTGTCCAAGGGCCTTCTCCCGTTGTACAACGAAGCGGTCGCCGTCGCCGATGTCTCGCCGGCTAGCGCGTGTGCCCTGTTGCGGATGCTTGTTCAAGCGTTGGCAAAACAAGCTGGAGGGCGCGGGCGAAACCTAACCAAGGATCTCAACGATCTCGCCGGATCTGGGCTCGACGTAGGCGTGCTGCGAGCACTCGATGCTGCCAAACTAAGCGACAGCCACGCGCGCCGTCCGGCCGAGTTGGATCTAACGAACGGTCATAGCGAGGTGCAGAATCTGTCGGTTCTGGTCCACGTCCTGGCTCGCTCAGTCGGCTAGAACATCGCCAACACGTAGCCGGCGCGATTCGGCCTGCGGTTATCCGACTAGGTCAATGTGTCGATGGGTTGGTAGATTCGCACATAGAAAAGATGAGGTGCATCGATGAAACGAATGATGACAGCCGACGAGCTGGCCCGAGACGCCCGGTTCAACCGAACCCGTCTAGAGGACTCCATCTTCGATCCGCGTAACACGCGCATGCGCGAGATCCGCGATGAGGAGGGCGGCAACACCCTTCAGCACTCCAACCCCCAGGCTCCCGATGCCGCCCGCGGTTTGATGCATGGCATCTTTACCGGCGAGATTCAAGCCCTCGAAGGCGCTGGCCGTACCTGCTGGGATTTCGATATCGGAACCGGCCCAGACGACGTTCCGTTCGAGATGAAGCTCGACATGGCTCGCCAGTGCTGGGACGAAGCCAGGCATTGTGAGATTTCGATCAAGCTCAACGACCACATGGGCACCGATATTGGCGAATTCGACGAGCAGGTCTTTCTGTTCGAAGCCGCGTGCAACGAAGACCCGATGTTAAGACTCACCGGCGTCAACCGTGCTCTCGAAGGTCTGGCCATCGACGTGTTCAACACAATGCGAGACTTTGGCAGCCTTAGCGGCGACCCAGTCTTGTACTTCTGCGAGGACTGGATGCTTGCCGACGAGGTAACCCACGTAAAGATGGGTTCTGATTGGCTCCGCAAGATCACCGCTAATGACAAGGATCGCCGGGATAAGGCCCTCGAGTTCCAACGCACTGTCGACAAACTGTTTAGTCTTGGCGGCTTCCGAAGCGAAGATGAGAAGTCACCCGTTCACCTTGCGCGAGCGTTTCGCGAACAGGCCGGATTTACCGACGACGAGATTCACGAACTTGTCGACCTTGCGGCCCAAGCCGCCGACGAAGCCAGGGAGCGATCCGCTCAAGCCAGCGCGAGCGTTTCTGCCTAGCTCGGTACCACTAGTTCAACTCTCCTCAAGGGGCCGAAATGAAACGCCACATGGCTGCCGCCGAACTTGCCAGAGACTCGCGGTTCAACCGTGTGACCGTCGAAGAGACCCTTCTCGAACCGCGCCAGCGCAACGCCGAGAGCCAGCTGCACGAGACCAAACAGCAGGCCCCAGATGCAGCTCGTAGTCTGATGCACGGCATCTTTACCGGCGAGATTCAAGCCCTCGAAGGTGCTGGCCGTACGTGTTGGGATTTCGACACAGGCACCGGCCCAGACGAGGTGCCTTTTGAGCTTAAGCTCGACATGGCTCGGCAAAGTTGGGATGAAGCCCGCCACGTCGAGATCTCCATAAAGCTGAACTCCCACATGGGCACCAATATTGGCGAGTTCGGCGAACGGGCACTCCTGTTCGAGGCTGCTTGTAACGCCGACCCGGTGCTAAGGCTTACGGGTGTCAACCGGGCCCTCGAGGGGCTGGCTATCGACGTGTTCAACACCATGCGCGACTTTGGCGAGGCGATGTCCGATCCGGTGCTGTTCTTTTGCGAGGACTGGATGCTCGCCGACGAAGTAACCCACGTGAAAATGGGCTCAGATTGGCTTCGGACCCTTACCAAAGGCGATAGACCTCGCCTCGACAGAGCCCTTGACTTCCAACGGGCCGTCGACAAGGTGTTCAGCTTTGGTGGTACCCGCAGCGAGGAGCCAGAGGCCCCCATTCATCTGGCCCGCGACTTCCGCCGGCTGGCCGGCTTCACCGATGGAGAAATTGACGAGATCGTCGACCTCGCGTCGGAAGCCTTCGCTGAGGCCAGGGCTTCATAGGCGACCAATGGTCGTCTTCTCGGCCAGACCCTTACTTAGCTGACGCAACTGACAGGACGAACCTTGCTTGAGTTCCATCAGGACTTCGCGTGGGTAGTTGTTATCGTCAACGGGCTCGCGGGTGCGTGGGTTCTGGGGGCCAACTGGATCTCGAGAGTTCGCCATGTCTCGATGTGGTGGATCGTTGGCGCTGCCCATGTTTTGATGATGGTTCAGGTTGTTATTGGCGTCATTGTGCAGAACACGACCGAACTCGTGGCGCCGGACTTTCATCTCCTCTATGGCTTCCTCACGCTGATCAGCATTGGGATTCTCTACAGCTACCGCCAACAGATCGATGGTCACCTCTACCTGCTTTATGGCCTCGGAACGATTTGGGTAATGGGGCTCGGGTTACGGGCTATGTTCCTGGGGATCTGACTCGGCGCCACCAGGACCCACATCTGCCTGGCCAGGAGCGGGTCTACTCGCTACGGTGCGAACTGAATTGTTTACCAGTCGTCGATGGAGAACAGATGCAAGCAGCCCTTTTGACCGAACCAGGGAAACCACTCGAGATAGTCGACGATGTCGAGCTTGAGTCACCGCGCGCCGGTGAGGTCGAGGTAGAACTCGAATATTGTGGGCTTTGCCATTCCGACCTGCACTTCATCGATGGTTCGCTGCCAGGTGTAATGCCGATGCTTCTGGGGCATGAAGCTGGAGGAATCGTCACCAAGGTTGGTCTCGGTGTTCTCGACCTGGTCGAAGGCGACAAGGTCATCCTCAGCCTGCGTCCATCTTGTGGCCGGTGTTACTTCTGTGTACGCGGCGACTTCACCCTGTGCGAGCAGTCGGCAGCCGGTCTGTTCCCCGATGGTGGCACTCGGCTGACTCGGGGTGGTGAACCCGTGCAACGAATGGGCGTCAACCTGGCCGCCTTTGCCACGCACACCGTGGTACCGGCCGCAGCCGCGGTGAAGGTTCCCGACGACACGCCGCTCGATATTGCGTCGGTCCTCGGGTGCTCGGTACAGACCGGGTTCGGTGCCGTGGTGAGCACCGCCCATGTTCAGCCTGGCGCCACCGTGATGGTTATCGGCTTGGGCGGCGTCGGAATTTCGATCGTTCAGAGCGCCCGGATAGTCGGGGCATCGCGAATTATCGGTGTCGATATGAACAAAGGGCGTCGCGAACAGAGCCTTCAGTTCGGTTGCACCGACACCATCGACCCCGCCGAGGGCGATGTTGCCCAACAAGTCCTTGAGTTGTTGGGCGGCCGGGGCGTCGACCAGGCGTTCGAGGCAGTCGGGTCGAGTGCCCTCACCGAGGTTTGCATTGCGTCGACTCGCAATGGCGGTACGACCACCATGGTTGGCATCCCGAAGCTGTCAGACTCGGTGAGCATCCACGCCATCGTGTTCGCTACCGGCGGCAAGAAACTGCTCGGTTGTTTCATGGGTCACAGCAACCCTCACCGCGAGTTCCCGCGGCTCATTTCGTTGTGGCGAAACGGAAAACTCGATCTCGAAGCGATGGTCACGTCCAAACGTCCGCTTAGCGAGATCAACGACGCTGTAGCCGACATGCAGGCCGGTCTTGGGCTACGAACCGTCTTGAGCGTCTGAGCCCCGTGGCCGAGGTCGACCTGGTCG
Organism: Actinomycetota bacterium; assembly: GCA_013151655.1. GTDB lineage: Bacteria > Actinomycetota > Acidimicrobiia > Acidimicrobiales > Poriferisodalaceae > JAADHX01. Next base: position 658 of record JAADHX010000463.1, on the reverse strand, counting down.
CTCTTCACCTCGACGACTGTCGATTTGCCGAAGCTGAGGCGGCAGCCGTCGCCTCTGGTCGGGGATCTCAGAAAGTTGAGGCGCTGTCCCTGCTCGGACGGAGGCTCTTTAGGCTCGATCTCGAGGATGTACAACTCGAAGATCGACCCGATCTGGCCAAGCTGGTGCCGCGCGCCTTGATGGCCAAGATGGGCCCGGTCGCGTTTCCGAGTGCGCCTGATCTACCGAACAGGGGCGCGCTGTCATCGTTCATGCCGCTATATCAACTGCTGCTCGAAGTGTTCGACGTGCGTTGGCGGCGAGGCCAGATGTTGCATGTGCTTGCGATCTTTCATCTGGTAGGCGAATTCGGCGGGCATCTGGCTTGGGAGTCCGCGCTTGGACATCCGGCCGATCCGGCAATGCTTGGCAAGAATGTTGCCGGCCGGGCTAGCCGCTGGGGTGATCTCAACGACGACGAATGCGGCCAGAGTCGTTCACAGAAATATCAGGCCGCCGCGATCGTCGATCGAGATCCGTTGCGTTCGCCAGAAGCCTGGCGCCGATTCATGCGCGAAGATTTCAGCAGGACGGGCGACCAGCTTGTCGTATGCGCCACCCGCGAGTCTGGCCGAGTCTGGGGAAAGCGACCTCGGGTCTGCGAGGCTCGATGTTCAAT
>JAADHX010000351.1 GCA_013151655.1 Actinomycetota bacterium | reverse complement strand
ACCAGATGGCGGTGGCGCGGGCAATTGTCGAGAGCCGGGTGCCAGTTTTCGTGGGGGTAGGTCACGAGATCGACCGGTCGGTTGCCGACGAGGTGGCCCATACCTCGGTTAAGACTCCAACCGCGTGCGCCGGAGCCATAATCGAACGAGTCAAACACTTCATCAGGCGACTCGACACCAGCGCGAACGTGGTCGCCCAACGTACCCGTGTAGGTCTAGCAACGGCCGACCACCGCCTGAATCAACACGCAGCCCGCATCGGGCGGGCCGCTGGGCACACCCTCACGCTGGCGACACACGATCAGCAGACCCATCGGCACCGGCTAAACACCGCAACTCGCTCAAAGTTTGCTGCTGCTAACGACCTGCTACAACGACACCGGGCTACAGCGGCAACAACGGCAACGTTTCAGTTGCGAGAAGCGACCCGGCGGATCGACCAGCAGTCGGTCTCATTGCGTCGCGGCGCGCTACGACCAGCCGCCTTGGCTAGCACGCGCCTCGACTCCACCGATCGTGTTATCAGAGCCATCCACCCTCGCCGCACACTCGAACTTGGCTACTCGATTACTCGAACTACCGATGGCAAAGCCGTCAAATCGACGTCGAAACTGGCCATCGGAACAAGCATCACAACCGAAGTTGCCGACGGCATCGTCGACAGCACCGTCACTTCGCTTCCGCCATTTACGAACACCACAGCAGCCCAACCGGAGAACTCATGACCAACGAGACCGAGGCAGTCGCCGACATCTCTTACAGCGATGCCGCCACCGAACTCGACGCCATCATTACAGCCCTCGAGTCGGACGAGTTAGATGTCGATGGGCTCGCCAAACGAGTCGAGAGGGCAGCAGTGTTGATCGACATCTGCCGGGGCCGAATCGACCGCGCCCGCGTCGAAGTCGAACGCATTGTTGTTGGCCTAGACACTCAGGCCGAAGTCGACAGTTAGCAGCGCCAACCCAAGATCGAAACGAACGATCGGGGCAAAAAGTGCGATGGGCGGAGGGAGTCGGTGGGTCTCCCTCCGCCCATCTGCGGGCGTTCGCAGACTGGTGGGGAGTCTGGAACGCACATCTCATGAACGCAGTTGCGTTCGGCAAGGACGCTGAGAATGTACGGACTATTGATCGAAGTGTCAACTTCAACACCAAGAAAGTGGGAAACTTTTCACAATGAACCCCAAACTCCCCCACGGAATCTGGCCAACCGATCTTTCCGCGGCCATGGTCGCCGAGGCAGGCGTCCGAATCGGAAGCGCCGTAGTTGCCGGCAAACACTCCTACTGGTGGGAGGGTCGGCCCGCCGAGGGAGGTAGGGGTGTCGTCGTTTGCCATGATGGCAACACAGCCCGCGATCTCACTCCGGCCAACAGCAACGTTCGGTCGCGAGTTCACGAATACGACGGTGGCTCCTGGACGGTTCTGGCCAACGGTGCGGTTGCGTTCGTCGAGGCCATCGGTCAGCACATCACGATCGTCGACACCGATGGCAGCCAACGCCGCCTCACTACCCACGATGGCGACATTCGGTACGGCGATCTAACCGACGGCGGCGACGTGCTGTTCGCGATCCGCGAGCGACACACCGAGATCACGGCCGACGAGGCGGTAAACGATATAGTTGCCATTGAGCTAGACAGCGGCGCACTGCACGTCGTTGCATCGGGCCACGACTTCTTCTCGAGCCCTCGGCCTCGTGCGGATTCGGACCAACTGGCTTACATCTGCTGGGATCATCCGGCGATGCCGTGGGACAACACCGAGCTTCATGTCGTCAATTGGTCGGCCGAAGCTGGACCCAAGAACGACGTTGCCGTCCTGACCGGACAGGCTGTCCAACAACCAATGTGGACCACCGACGGACTAGTCGTCATCACCGACCCCGACGGTTGGTGGGTGCCGTGCAGCATCGACCTCGTCACCGGCATGGCAATAAAGCTGCTCAACGCCGACATCGAAATCGGTGTCGCGCCATGGGTCTTTGGAATGTCGACGATGGCGGCGAACGGCTCCGACCTGTTCGTCGTAACTCACAGCGATGGAGTTGAACACCTCTGCCTACTCTCTGAAGGAGCCCTCACCCCAGTCACCACGGCGCGAACAGCCTTTGGGGCGATCTCTCAAGCCGCGGGAGGCGGGGTGGTTTGCACCGCCGCATCGTTTACTTCGACAGCAGAGGTCGTGGTGATTGGCGCCGACGGATCCGAGAACGTCATCAGACCAGCACCGAACCTTCTCGATGCAAACTCGATCTCAAGTCCGACCCACATCTCCTTTGGTGAAGGCGACAGTGCCGCGCATGGCTTGTTTTACGCCCCGACATCTACCGTTGCCGAGGGCCCAATAGGAGAACTACCACCACTGCTAGTGCTCAGCCATGGCGGCCCAACCGGGGCGGCTAGGCCAGGTCTCGATCTGGGCATCCAGTTCTGGACTCAACGCGGTTTCGCCGTCGTCGACGTCAACTATCGAGGTTCCACCGGGTACGGCCGCGAATTTCGCGATGCTCTACGCGGCAAATGGGGTCTTGCTGATGTCGAGGATTGCATAGCCGCGGCCAAGCACCTCACCACGGCTGGCCTCGTCGATGGCGAACGGCTCTTGATCAAGGGCGGTAGCGCGGGCGGCTACACAACACTGTGCGCCCTCACATTCCACGACACCTTCGCGGCGGGCGCCTCAAGATACGGGATCGGCGACCTTGAACTCCTGGCCAGGGACACACACAAGTTCGAGTCGCGGTACCTCGACAGCGTTGTTGGGCCGTACCCCGCCGAAATCGAACGCTACCGCGACCGGTCGCCTATGAACTTCGTCGAGCAGCTATCGACGCCCATGATCATCCTTCAGGGCGGCATCGATCCTGTAGTTCCCCCAAACCAAGCCCACGACATGGTTGCCGCCCTCGATGGCCAGAAAGTCCCACACGCGTTCTTGCTTTTCCCAACCGAATCGCATGGGTTTCGCGAAGCGGCGAACATCACGAAGGCACTCGTTGCCGAACACACCTTCTTCTGCCGGGTGTTAGGCATCGCCACCGCCGACGAGCTACCGCCACTCGACATCGTGCACCTGTAGTTCTGGCGCGCCGCTAGCCGCTGGTGGTCGTCGTGGAGGCGACGGTGGTTGTCGCGGTCGTGGTGGTGCTGGCAGCGGCTGACGTTGTGGTCGTCGCGTCGGGATCGTCGGTTGTCGGCGGAGCGTACGTAACCGACGGAGGGTCGTGTTTCTCGCACTCGCCGCCGACTATTTCGTTGATCCGATCGAAACGAAAACCCTCACTAATCGGAACCGGTGCGCCGTTCGAATCGAGAATGTGAGGATGCACCTTGACCTCAACAAGCTCAGCGCCAACAAAGCTCAGCTCGAGTACACCCGTATCGCCGGTAATGGTGTTGCGCGGGTGCCACGCAAAGTTGCCCATCGAAAACGCCACCACCTTGCCGTTAGCAAACTCGACGGGTTGAAGTACATGAGGATGATGGCCGATCAAGGCAGTGGCGCCAGCTTCCAACAACTGCGAAGCGAAATCGCGATGAGACAACGTCGGACAGGTGTCGCGCTCAATGCCCCAATGCAACGTGACTACAACCACGTCGTACTGCTCGGCTGCAGCTCGCACGTTGGCCAACACTCGGTCTCGGTCGTTGCCGTTGGCCACACCCGACCTGCTCTCGGTCGCAGCGAATCCACCCGGCATTATGAGCGACGCGCCTATAACGGCAACACTGATCTCTTGTTCTGGGGGGCCAACCGTCAGAACCGTTGGTGCGAACGCTTCGGTGGAGGTGGCGCCGGCACCGACCGTTACGACGCCCTGGGCCCGGAGTAACTCAATGGTGTCGATGAGGGCGGCACCGCCGAAATCGCGAGCATGGTTGTTGCCAAGAGTGGCGACGTCGATCCCGGCTGCTCCGATTGTCTCGGCCGCTACCGGTGGGGCCCGAAACGTGAACAGCTTGCCTGGCACGGGGCTGCCGCGATCGGAGATGGCCATTTCGACGTTGACGAGGGCAATGTCGGCGGAACTCAATGCCGGTTCGATTCCAACAAAGGGATCGATTCCGGCTGGCGCGGTGCGGTCCATCAGTACGTCGCCGCCAGCCAGCAAGTTCCACTCGAGCGGAGGCGGTTCAGTGGTAGTTGTCGGGGTTGGAATAGTCGACGTAGTGGTAGTGGTAGTGGTAGTGGTCGTTGCCGTGCTAGTTGTGGTGGCCAGAGCTTCCGTTGTTGGTGGCGACGTTGTGGTCGCGGGAACCGTGCCAGCGCTGGTGATCCCTCCGGAGCACGCTGACAACAGCATGGTTGCGGTGAACAGCGCTGCCGCAAGGCGTGGTCCGAAGCTCGACATTGGTGACCATCATTACCGCCACTCGACCGATTCCTACAACATGGCTCGCAATCGAGCGCCTGAGGCGATCGCGTTATGGCGCGAGGTCTCGGTAACGTCATGGTGTGTACAGGTTCGCACTGCGCCCAAAGTGGATTGTCGGACATCTTCTAGCCACCGCTCTCGTGATCTCGTTCGTTGCGGCCGGTCTCTGGCAGCTATCGCGTCATGAGTGGCGCTCGAACCTGAACGCCAGAATCGAAGCGCAGGCCACCCTGGAAGTTCTCGGAGTTGGCGGAATCGCCACCGCGGCTGTCGACGACCTCGACCTGCGAATCGCCGAGGTCACCGGCACGTGGGCCGAAGCCGACATCATTATCTGGAATCGATCGTTCGACGGTCAGCCTGGATGCCACGTTGTCACCCCACTGCTGTTTCAGGACGTCGAGCCAGGCGCACCTGAAGCGATGGTGGTCAATCGCGGATGGCTTGATCTAGTCACATGCGAGAACCCCGACCGGGCCACCTTCCGTCCGAGCACAACCCAAGTTGTTGTAGCCGGACAGCTTTCCAAATCCCAACAGCCTGGGCGGTTCCAGGCGTCCGACCCAGCCACCGGGGTTCTCGAGGCCATGCTACGGATCGATATCGGCCGCATCGATCAGCAAACCGAGCCGGCTCTCGCTCCGGTCTACCTTGTGCTGGCCGTCTCGGAGCCCCTCGAGACAACTCTGCTCGCAGTCGCACCACGGAGCGCCAATGCCGGACCACATCTGGGATACGCAGTTCAGTGGTTCTTGTTTGCCGCAGTGGGAATCGTGGGCTACCCGCTAGTTCTGCGCAAACAAGCAACCAGCCCAGAACTCGAAATCGCCTAAACTGTTGCGGAAAGGCCACGTAGAGTGATAGAAAGTGGCTGTGACTGCCATTGTTGCCACCCTGAGCGCCATTGCCGTCGTTTTGATCATTTCCCTCACCGTGGCCGCCATCGCCTTCGCGATCGCACAACGACTCCTCGACGTACGACACGTGAACAAACGAAGCGAGGTTCGAGGCCGCCGTCACGAGCTTCACTGGACTGCAATTCGTCTCCGGAACCAAGGGTTCATGGGCCACGAACTCCAAGAAGGCATATGTATGTTGGGTAACTGCACACCCGCTGATGCCGACGCTGCAATTCTGCGGGTCGGAGCCGACCTCTAGGCCGCGATGCCGATGACTCGTCCGGGCACAACACGATCGCCAAGCGACCCGTGGAAGCCGGCATCGCCGAAGGCAAAGATGCCGCCGTCGTCGGCAACCAGCCAATAGCCCTTACCGCTTGGGGTGGGCGTCATGCCAACAACAGGCCGAGCAAGCGTCATGGCTCCCGTTGATCCGAAGAACCGTGCATCGCCATAGGCAAACAATCCGCCGTCGTCGGCGACCAACCAGTAACCCTTGCCGCTCGGTGTGGAGGCCATACCGACCACGGGACGTCTTAGGGTGATCGCGCCGGTCGATCCGAAGAAGCCGGCGTTGCCAAAGGCGAACACGCCTCCGTCAGATGCCACGAACCAGTACCCCTTACCACTGGGGTGAGGAGCCATTCCAACCACTGGTTGCTGAAGTCGGAGATTGCCCGTTGAGCCGTGGAACGGTGCTTGGCCGAAGCTGAACACGCCGCCATCAGCGCCCAACAGCCAGTAGCCGTTTCCAGTTGGATGCACTGCCATGTCGACGACTGGAGACGCGAGGGCAAGCCCAGCCATCGAGCCGTGGAACGCAGACTCGCCAAATGACTCGACGCCACCGTCCGCGGTGCACAACCAGTAGCCATCACCAGTGGGATGGCGCTGTAGCGACGCGATCGATGCTCCTGCC
>JAADHX010000274.1 GCA_013151655.1 Actinomycetota bacterium | reverse complement strand
GGGAATGTTGGGCGCGTTGTGCATAGCAATGAGGCAGTTGGTGTTGGCTGGGTTGCCAACCACTAAGACCTTGCAGTCGGCGCTGGCGCTGTCGGACAGCGCCTTACCCTGACCGGTGAAGATGCCTCCGTTGGCAGCAAGCAGGTCTGACCGTTCCATGCCAGCCTTACGAGGCATCGAGCCAACAAGGATCGCATAGTCGGCCCCTTCGAAGGCCTTGTCGGCGTCGTCGGTCTTCACCAGTCCGGCCAATAGCGGGAACGCGCAATCGTCGAGTTCCATGCCAACGCCATCGAGCGCGCCAAGAGCCGGCGTAATTTCCAACATCTGAACAATGACGGGCTGGTCTGGACCAAGCATTGCGCCAGACGCGATTCGGAATAGCAGGCTGTAGCCAATTTGGCCAGCACCGCCGGTTACGGCAACACGAACTGGATCGTTCATCGTGGTTCTTTCGAGAGACTAACGAGGGGTAGCTCCATCGTATCCGTCGGCCACCCCGGTCCTGGACCCGGCGTGCAGCAGGCGGGCGCGCTCGACAACTAGGCGCTAGTGCGGGTATTGCCAATCCAAGACTCGAACAGATCGGCGTAGACCCCGCCCTGAGTGACCAAGTCGTTGTGGCTTCCGGATTCGACGAGGTTGCCCTGGTCGAAGACGAGCACAAGGTCGGCGGCCTCAGCGGTAGACAATCGGTGAGCGATCGACAACGTGGTGCGGCCCAGAGCAACACGAGCCAACGCATGGCCGAGCGCCCGCTCGGTCTCGGGGTCGACCGCACTGGTGGCTTCGTCTAAGACAAGCAGCCCCGGATCGGCGAGTTGCGCTCTGATGAGAGCCACTAGCTGACGTTCGCCGACGGACAAGCCTTCACCTCGCTCGCCAACAACGGTGTCTAACCCGTTGGCGGTCCTGGCCAGCCAGGCATGAAGGCCGAGCGACATTATTGCGTCGATGATGTCGTCGTCGGAAGCCTCGGGTCGTCCGTACCGAATGTTCTCGCGCATGGTGGTGTTGAACAGAAAGCCGTCTTGGGGAACCATTCGGACTCGGGCCCGCCGCGAGTCGCTGTCGATTTCGTTCACCAAGACACCTCCGATTCGGAGTTCGCCACCCGTTGGATCGGCGAGGCGGCAGAGGAGCTTGGCAAACGTTGTTTTACCCGAGCCAGTTTCGCCAACGAGCGCGATGTTGGCACCAGCCCGAAGTTCCACATCGATGCCATGCAAGACTTCGACGCCGTCGCGGTATGCGAATCGAAGTCCAGACGCTGACACGGCCAGCGGTCCGCCGGGCAGGTTGACGCCGTCGGTGGGTTCGACAATCTCGATCTCCTGATCGAGCAGCCCAAGTACCTTGCGGAACCCCGCTACTGCTGTCTGGGTCATATCGAGAATCTCGGTAAGTTCGCCGATAGGGCTGAGCAGCAGGTTGACAAGAAACACAAACGCCAACATGGAGCCTGTGTCGAGCCCCCACCCGGGTCCCCATTTGAGCCCAACAACCAGAACCGAGCTCATCGCAACAGCCGCAAAAACATCACCCATGGGAAACATGAAGGCAAAGAACTTCACCGCCCGCATACGAGCCTTGTACTGACGGTCGATCACCGCCTCCAGACGGGCCCGGGCTCCGGCGGTAAGCCCATAAGCCCGTATGACGGCAGCGCCACCGATGGTCTCGCTCATCTCCGAAAGGGTGTCGCCGACCTTGGTCCGGAAGTCGTCGTAAGCAGCCAACTGACGGCGCTGCAGACGCCGGAGCACCGGAAGCATTGGCAAGAACACCACGATCGTTACCAACGCCAGCTGCCACGAGTAGATGAACATCAGGACCAAGATCCCGAAAATCAGGGTCAGGTTGATGATCCATGCCATACCCGCCCACTGTGCGAACCGGGCCAAGGTCTCGATGTCTGAGGTAACCCTCGACACCAGAACCCCGCGTTGCGTGTCGTTGTGGTCGGCTATCGACAGCTGATGAATCTTGGCGAAAGCCCTAGTACGCAGACCGAACAGGGTGTTCTCGGTGGCGGTAATGAGGCGGATAAACGTGGCCCGCTGAAGGACAGCGACCGCAATAATCAGCACGGCACCAACAAGGCTTGCGCGCCACACGAACCCGCCGTCGTACTCGGATCCGGTCGACAACCCACGGTCGACGACCAGCTGAATCAGAATTGGTACGGATAACTTCCCGGCGGCGCCCACCAAGGCCATAACGATCGTGAGCCTGATGCCGTCCCGCAGTTCGGGAGCGACGCCCATGCCTCGCTTGAGCAGCGACCAGGCTCCTTCGGTTTCGTCGAGATCGGGCCCGCCTTCTGGCGCGTGAGAGGCGATCATGACGCATCCTCATAGGCACTGACTAGGGCCTGATAGGCAGGAACCTCAAGCAGTTCTTGGTGGGTGCCAGTCGCGGCGATTCGTCCTTCGTCGAGGAACAGCACCCGGTCGGCTAGGCGAATCGTCGATAGTCGCTGGGCCACGATCAGAGAGGTTGTCGCTAGCTCGCTACCGAGACCGTCAAGTATTTCGCGCTCGACCGTTGCGTCGACGGCGGACGTTGCGTCATCGAGAAAGATGAACTGGGGCCGTCGAATTAGAGCTCTAGCGAGGGCGACCCGCTGACGTTGACCGCCCGAAAGTGTTACGCCGCGTTCGCCCACCGTCGTGTCGTAACCGGCGGGCATTTCGGAGATGAAGCTGTGGGCTCTGGCTAGTCGAGCCGCCGACATGACCTGCTCGCGACTAGCAGAACCATCTGGGTCGATGTTCGAGGCGACAGTGTCGGCAAACAGGAAGGACTCTTGGAACACCAGGGCCATTGCTCCTGCCAGATGGTCGGCTTCGAGATCGTCTAGGGCGATACCACCAATCAGGATCTGCCCGTGAGTGGGGCGAGCAAGGCGAAACACGAGCTGCCCAAGGGTGCTCTTACCACTGCCGGTCGAACCAACCAAGGCAACCACTTCGCCAGGCGCCACTGAGAACGACACATCGGACAGCACTTCGTCGTCGCCATACGCGAAACTCAACCCGCTCACATCGAGACCGAGCGGGCCGGTGCCAGGCAACCCGCTCGCCGAGCCATCCTCGTCGCTTTCAGCAAGCAAGACACCGTCGAGCCGAGCTGCCGAAACCAACGACCGGGGCAGTTCCTCGAGCAGGAAACCAAAGACTCGCATCGGAAAGATCAGAATCTGAAGCAACAGCATCGATTGCACCACATCGCCAGCGGTGGCGTCGCCCGTCGAAACACGCCAGGTACCAACCGCCAATAGGGCAATGACACCGAGGGTTGGAATGGCCTCAATCGTTGGTTCGAACGTGGCCCGCAACCGGCCCATGATGACTCGAGATGTGCGCAAGTGATCGGCAGCAGCCTCAAGGCGCTCGACCTCGGCTTGCTCCCGACCAAGCGTCTTGACCACCAGGGCACCGTCGACGCTCTCGTGGACAACCGAGCTCACATCACCTAAGTAGGCCTGGACATCGGCCGCGGGCACGACCACCTTTTGGCTGTAGATCCGATTGCTAACAATCAGCATCGGGAACAACGACACGACCACAAGCAGCAGATAAATGTCGGCAGCTAACAGGCTGACAAAGGCCGCTACGAACAGCACAATCACCCCGATACTCATCGGGAGCGGCTGCATGGAGATGGTCGATGTCTCTACATCGGCGTCAGCGTGGGCCAGGAGTTCGCCAGTGGGATGGTCTCGAAAGAAGCTCATCGGAACCGACACGAAGCGGTCGGAGAGTTCCTCTCGCCACGTTATCTGCTGACGTTCGGTGGCCATAGCGCCGAAGTAGCGGCGCATGACGACACCGATTGCTCTAACCACAGCCACCACAACGAGGGCCAAACACCCAAGCGCGATGTCACGACCGCGAACGCCATCGGAGAATCCAGGGACGATGAGGCCGTCGGTTAGCCGGCCAAGCACAACGGTGCCACCGACAGAAAACGCTGAAAAGATCGTCGACCCCAACACGGACAAGGCGAATGGGCCCCGGTGGTTACGCACATAGCGCCACATCAGCGCCATGCCGGGAATGAACACCGGAGTCCGCTTCGAACGCGTTGAGATCTGTTCGCTGGCCAGTCCAGCGCTAGTCGTCGTCACGGCTACCCCTCTGAGACTCCGAGCGAGGGTAGCCCCCAGCCGGACACACACCCTTCGAGATTTGCCAACTGTGACAAGTTCCTCACCCTAGGCACTCCGGCTACGTCAAGCATCTAAGATCGAAGCGTGGCCCGCAACGACCAGGATCAGATGTTCGATCGCATCCTTGTCCGCGCCCATGAACTCGAGGCCGCGCCGGCGAGCCAAAGTGACCACCACCGCTCGTCGTACGACGCCTCCGCAACCCAGCTCGAGCTCGAAGCGATCGCCGCCGCCGCAAGAGAAGTGGGCATATCCGAAGATGCCATCAACACATCACTCGCCGAAGAGGCTCTGGGGCAGCCCGAGCCAGGAAAACTGTTTGATCGGGTCGCTGGCCCCGGTTACGTGACCGTTGACAAAGTTGTTTCTACATCCGCCGCCGATGCCCTAACACTCGTCGACGACTGGCTTACCAGCGGCCATCACCTAAGACCAGGTCGCCGTACCGATACCGAAGCGTCGTGGTCGCGGCGAACCGACGTTGCAGCCAAGCTCAAAAAGAAGATCCGCTCTGTCAGCGGCGATGCCCAACTCGGGAATGCTCAGATCATCGTGGCCAGAGTCGCCGAAGTCGGCGGCGAGGTGCCCACGACAATTGTCCGCCTCGTCGTCGACCGGCGCAGCACTCGCTCTACGCGCCTAGGCGTAGGCGGGTCGTTGGGGGGAGCCGGAATCACCGGAACCGCGGTCACTCTGGCCGGCGTATACCTCGCACCCATCGCCACGGTCGGGTTCATCGCCGTGGCCGTCGGTGGTGGAGCCGTAGCGCTATCGGGCCGCCGCCAGACCGTCAAACTCGAAGCCGAGGTCGAACGTCTTCTCGAAGACGTCGCCGCTGGTCAGCGCCCAAAAGGGGTCGCGGCAGGCCTCGCCTCCGACATCATGGGCCGCGTCCGCTCACGCCGCTAAAGACCTACGCGTCAGCGGGAAACGATCGCGGGCAACCAGATGCCGCTGACAGGAGGGGTATCTAGTGGCGGAAGTGGCGTTCGCTGGTCATCACCATGACTAGGCCGTGTTCGTTGGCGGCGGCGATGACTTCGTCGTCTCGCACCGAGCCGCCTGGTTGAATCACGCAGGCAACGCCCGCGTCGTCCACAGCGTCTAGACCGTCGCGGAACGGGAAGAAGGCATCGCTGGCGGCGGCTCCACCGCTGGCACGGCCCGCCGCCTTCTCGGTGGCGATGGCCGATGCGTCCTTGCGGCTTTGCTGGCCGGCGCCGATGCCAACAGCCTGTCGGTCCTTGACTAGAACGATCGAGTTAGACGTCACCGCGGCACCAATGTGCCACGCGAGTTCGATGTCTGCCCATTGATCAGCTGACGGCTTGGCCTCGGTGACCACCATCCAGTCGGAGCGGGTGGTAACGAACCGGTCTGGGTCCTGTACGAGGAACCCACCATCCACGGATCGGATATGCCATGCCAGTTCTGACGGTGGAGGCCCTTCCATGACGCGAAGGTTCTTCTTCGTCAACAACAGCTGACGAGCTTCGGTCTCGTACCCAGGAGCAATCACGACTTCGGTGAACACCCCGATCAGCGCCTCGGCCATGGCTAGATCGACGATGCGGTTTGTGGCCACAACGCCCCCAAACGCCGATGCTGGATCGCAGGCATTAGCCCGCTCGTAGGCAGTCGAAATGTCTCCGGCAACCGCGACCCCACAGGGGTTGGCGTGTTTGATGATGGCCACAGCCGGTTCGGAGCCGAGAGTGGCAACGAGTCGCCATGCGGCTTCAGTGTCGAACACATTGAGGTAGCTGAGTGCCTTGCCTCCATGCTGCACGGCCGCATCCCACCACGAGTGTTGTTCGACGTCGCGATATCTGGCGCCGCTTTGATGCGGGTTCTCACCATAACGAAGGGTCTTGGCCCGATCGAGTGCGAAGTGCAACGACGGAGGCAAAGGATCATCGGTGTCGAACCAGCGAACGATGGCTGCGTCGTAGGCAGCGGTGTGCGCGAACGCATCGCGTGCGAGGCGCCGCCGAGTGTCGGCCGACACCTCACCCCTCAACCACCGAGTAGTCGTCCGGACTAACGACCACCGTGACGGCATCAAAGTTCTTGGCTGCGGCCCTAACCATCGTTGGGCCGCCTATATCGATGAGCTCAACGGACGGATCGGACCTAAACGGGTAGAGGTTGCCGACAACCATGTCGATTGGTGCGATACCAAGCTCGACTAACCGAGCCATGTGCTTGGCCTTGGACCGATCGGCCAGAATGGCCCCGTGGACTACTGGGTGGAGGGTCTTGACGCGCCCGTCGAGCATCTCGGGCGATCCGGTCACCTCATCGACACCGAGAACGTGTAAGCCGGCCTCTGCCAGCACTGCTCGGGTGCCGCCGGAGCTCACTAACTCCCAGCCAAGAGCATCGAGGCGCGACGCAAACTCGACAATCCCAGTCTTGTCGTAGACAGATAACAACGCTCTCATCGATCGAGGGTCTCCTTCAGCGCCCACACGGCCGAAGTTGCCGGCGAGATGATGCTAGTTCGCCCGCAGGCAGGACACCTTCGGACTGGCATGTCCGACCGCCAGACGTTTTTCGCCAAATGGGATCTAGACGCCAACACCTTCACCGGCTAGGTTCGGCCCCCTAAATCCTCACCTAGGGAGCGAATTCGTGAACGTCAAACCAAGTGCAATGCTCATGCTCGGCGGAGGCGTGGTGCTGTTCTTCTCGACCTTTCTCGATTGGGTCTCAGCTCGCGGCTTTGGAGCCAGCGGGATCGACACCGACGTCGCGGGGTTGCAAGGCATCTTTGTACTTTTGATCGGGCTCACTGTGGCTGGCATCACCGCTGCGACCACCTTCGGGGATGTGAAACTACCCGACGAAATTCTGGGCTTCACCATGGACCAGGTGCTCACAAAGCTGGCGTTCGCAGCGTTCCTGATTACGTTCGGACTCGTGTTCCGCAGCAGCGCTGGCATCGGCCTTTGGCTGGGGGTTATTGCCTCTGCTGTAATCCTGGTTGGCGGTTTCCTCAAGCAAAAAGAGGGAAGCGACATCGCTACCGATACAGCCACCTGATATCACCGAAATACTAGCGATGCCCGGATCGCAGTGATCCGGGCATCGCTAGTTTTGTGGCCGTTGTAGGCCTTTGGGCCGCTGCCTATAGCTCGGCGACAATCTCGGCCATTAGGTCGCCAGCCTCTGTTGGGTTCATTCCAACCCGAACACCGGCATCGGCCAGCGCGTCCATTTTGGCTTGAGCCGTGCCCTTGCCTCCAGAAACAATGGCACCAGCATGGCCCATCTTCTTTCCTGGGGGCGCAGTAACACCAGCGATGTACGACGAAACCGGCTTCGACATATGGTTCTTGATGAAGTCGGCTGCTTCTTCTTCGGCCGAGCCGCCTATCTCGCCGATCATCATGACGGCTTTGGTGTCTGGGTCGGCTTCGAAAGCGCGAAGACAATCGATAAATGACGTGCCTGGCACAGGGTCGCCACCAATGCCAACACAGGTGGTGACGCCGATGTCTTTTTGTTTGAGTTCGTACAGCGCCTGATACGTCAGCGTGCCTGACCGGCTGACAATGCCAACGGGCCCACCCTCTTTAGCGATGTGTCCGGCGGTGATTCCAATGTTGCACTTGCCCGGGCTGATGATGCCTGGGCAGTTGGGACCAAGCAGCTGAACCTTGGGGAAGTCGCGGCGAAGTTTGTTGTAGAACCACGCTTCGTCGTGGGCCGGTACACCTTCGGTGATGGCCACGATGAACTCGACACCACCCTCGGCGGCTTCGATTACGGCACCGAGAACCCCCGGTGCAGGAATGAAGATGCAACTAGCGGTGGCACCGGTGGCTGCGACCGCCTCGGCAACGTTGGCGTAGATGGGAATACCATCGACCTCGGTGCCAGCTTTCTTCGGGTTGGTACCAGCGACAACTTGGGTGCCGTACTCGCGGTTCAACAAGCCGTAGTACCGGCCCTGGGAGCCGGTGAGGCCCTGGTAGATGACCTTGGTGTTCTCGTCGACGAAAATGCTCACTTGTTGTCTCCCTGGCCCGCAAGTTCGACCGAGCAGCGTGCCGCGTCCAACATTGTGTCTTCCATTTGTAGGACATCGCTGAGGTAGGGCCGCAGAATTTCACGACCCTCGTCGGCGTTAGTTCCGTCGAGCCGGATAACTATCGGTGAGTCGATGTCGACACGACTCATAGCTTCGATGATGCCGTTGGCGACCTCGTCGCCGCGAGTGATACCGCCGAAGATATTGATAAAGATCGACTTCACCGCAGGATCGTTGTTGATGACCTCAAGCGCGCCGGACATAACGTCGGCGTTCGCGCCGCCGCCGATATCGAGGAAGTTGGCAGCAGCTCCCCCCACTTGGTTGACCACATCGACGGTGCTCATAGCCAGGCCAGCGCCATTGGCGATGACACCGACAGTGCCGTCCAGACCAACGTATTGCAGGCCCTTGGCGTGCGCGGCCTCCTCCCGTTCGTCGCGAGGTTGGGTCTCGTCGTACTGGGCGTAGTCGGCGTGGCGGTATTCGGAGTTGCCATCGAGGGTGACTTTTGCGTCGAGGACATGAACCCGCTTGTCCGGCGTAAAGATGAGCGGATTGATCTCGACGAGATCGGCATCGCCTTCGGTGTAGGCGGTATAGAGCTGCATCATGATCTTGACCGCACCGTCGGTGGCATCTGGGTTGAGCTTCGCGGCCTCGACCCACGCCGTAGCGGCCTCCTCGGTGAGACCGTCGACGGGATCGATCCAGATCTTGGCGATGGCGTCGGGGTTCTGCTCGGCTACGGTTTCGATTTCGACACCACCTTCGGCTGAAAGCATGCCGAGGTGTTTCTTGGCTGAGCGATCAAGGGTGAAGCTGGCGTAGTACTCCTCGGCAATATCGGAGGCCTTCTCGATTAACACCCGTTTGACGACATGGCCCCGAATATCGAGACCAAGAATGTTGCCGGCGTGCTTGCGGACATCGTCGACGGTTGCGGCGAACTTCACACCGCCGGCCTTACCGCGACCACCGGTGTGCACTTGGGCCTTGACCATCGCAGGGGTACCGACCCTCTCCGCGGCCGCTACGGCTTCATCGACAGTAAAAGCCACCTCGCCTGCCGATACTGGCATGCCAAACTGGGCAAAGAACTGTTTGCCTTGATATTCGAATAGATCCACTCGATCGCTCCCGATCGCTCGATTCTTGGACGCGTCATGGGACAGACGGGCCGAACGGACATAATAGGCGGGTGACAGACACTCCCTCGCCGAACAGCAAAGCCATGAGCAAATTCACCGGCGAGCAGCGCGGTGTGATCCTTGCCGCCGGAGTCGTTGTTGGCATCCTCATCATCGGGTTCCTGCTCTCGGCAACGCTGCTACGCGATCGCGATAACACCAGCCTTGGCGACGAACGGTTTCAGGATCTTCGAGCTGCTCAGATTCTCCAGAATGTCGATCAGGGTGGTCCCGTTTTCTTTGCCGACCTCACCGATGGCGCGCGCGACATCTACGTGACTCATGTCGGCGACGACGAACTCAGCGGGTTTCTGGCCTTCCTGGCCCGCCATCCGGACACCGGCTGTCTCGTGCAATGGCAACCAGAAGATAACCAGTTCACAGACCTCTGTGACCCCGAGAACGTCATCGGCCCAGCAGGTGACGGCCTCACCCAATTCCCCGTCGAACTGGTCGATGGCAGGTTGGTGATCGACATCAACGCGTCCGACCGAGAACCAGAGACCGACTCCGATTAGTAGGCCGGGCCGCCGATCCGGCCTTGTCAGAGCTTCGTTAGTGGGGCCCAGCCGAGTAGTAGTCGTTTCTCGCCAAGGTCAGGGAACCGCACTACTGCTTCGGCGTTGTCGCCGATGCCGATGATGTCGAGCACTACCCCTTCGCCGTATTTGGCATGCACGACGTCGTCGCCTGGAGAGATCTTGGGCCCGGCTGGCTGAACGTCGGCTCCGGCGTCGAGGGCCCGATCGACGATTCGTTCGCGGTTGACTTCTCGCCTCTTGGTCCTGCGCGCTTCCTGGCGCGCTGACAGCCCCGTTACCGATCGGCCCGCTGACCCCCCGATTGGGGCCGAATAGTCGTCGTCGAGTCGGTCGAGGCTACGTAGTGAGGCTCGCCCAGATCGTCGGCCGTGCGCCACACTTTTATCATCGATGAGTTCGGCCGGGATTTCGTCGAAAAAGCGGCTTGGCGGGTTGTACTGGGTTGAACCAAAGATCGTTCGACTCCACGCATTGGTGAGGTACAGCTGCTCGCGCGCCCGGGTAATGCCGACGTAGCAGAGCCGCCGTTCTTCTTCGAGTTCGTCGGGTTCTCCCAAGGAACGTAGGTGAGGAAACACACCGTCTTCAAGGCCCATTATGAAAACGATCGGAAACTCGAGACCTTTGGCCGAGTGCAGGGTCATCAGCACTACCTGCGATTCGTCGCCGTCGAGAGCATCGGTATCGGCAACCAATGAGACTTGCTCAAGGAACGCCTCGACGGTTTCGTGGCCTTCGGCCGAGCCGACCAGTTCGGCGAGATTCTCCAGACGACCTTCGGATTCGATAGAACGTTCGGCCCTCAACTCCTCGATGTAGCCGGAGCGGTCTAGGGCCTGTTTAAGCACCACTGCCGGGCCCTCAGGCACCGCCTCGGCTAAACCTGCCATCAGCTCGATGAAGTGGTCGATGCCGCGACCGGCCCGACCGCTGACGCCGGTTTCGCCCCACTCCTTGAGGGCCTCCATGAAGGTGATGCCTTTGGATGCCGCCCACGCATCGACGCTGCCGTCGCCTACGCCTCGTTTGGGGGTGTTGAGGACGCGTTTGACCGACACCTCGTCGGCTGGGTTAACGACGGCTCGCATGTACCCGAGGGCATCTTTGATTTCGCGCCGGTCATAGAAGCGAGTACCTCCGACGACCTTGTACGGAAGGCCGAGCTTGACCATGTGTTCTTCGAGGACGCGGCTCTGAGCGTTAGTGCGATAGAACACTGCAATGTCGTTCCAGCGAACGTCGCCACCGTCGTGCAGCCTGGCAGTTTCGCCAGCCACCCAAGCGGCCTCATCGGCCTCATCGTCTCCTTGGAAACGAACGATCTGGGCACCGCCGCGTTGATCGGTCCACAGATCCTTTGGCCTACGACTGGAGTTGCGGGCAATGACGGCGTTGGCGGCATCGAGGATCTTTTGCGATGAGCGGTAGTTCTGATCGAGGACCACAACCGTGGTGTCTGGAAACGCGTTCTCGAACTCAAGGATGTTGCGAATGTCGGCCCCGCGAAACCGGTAAATCGACTGATCACTGTCGCCGACAACACAGATATTGCGATGGCCGACACCTAACATTAAAACGATCTCGTTCTGGGCTCGGTTGGTATCTTGGTATTCGTCGACCATCACGTGTTTGAAACGGCTCTGATAGTGGTCGAGTACGTCGGGGGCCCCTCGGAATAGTTCGACCGTTACCGTCAGCAGGTCATCGAAATCCATGGCTCCCGATTTGCGAAGACGATCCTGGTACTCGACGAACACGTCGCCGATCTTGCGTTCGAAGATGGTGGATGCCTGGTCGCTGTACTCGGTGGCCGATAACAGTTCGTTCTTAGCTGTCGAGATATGACCGTGAATGGTGCGGGGCGGGAACTTCTTCGAGTCGAGACCAAGATCGCGCACCACGTAACCGGTGAGCCTGACGGCATCGGCCTGATCGTAGATACTGAACGCAGACGGGTAACCGAGCACAGCGGCGTCGCGGCGAAGAATGCGAACACAAGCCGAGTGGAACGTCGAAACCCACATTCGTTCGGCGACCGGCCCCACAAGCTCGCCGACCCTGGAGCGCATTTCGTCGGCGGCCTTGTTGGTGAAAGTAATGGCCAGAATCTCAAACGGTGAAACGCCATGATCGATGAGATGGGCGATGCGATGAGTAAGTACGCGAGTCTTTCCTGAACCTGCTCCGGCCACAACGAGCAGAGGACCCTTCTCGTGAAGAACCGCGTCGTATTGAGCGGGGTTGAGCCCGTCGAGGTGTTTGCGTTGAAGACTGCTCATGTTTTGGATCCGGAGCGGTGGCTTTGAGTCATGTGTGGACGAGGTTACTCAGGGGGTGCGTCGGTCTTGGCCGAAGAAGAGAATCGTTCCGATCCCTCTGGTCGCCTGCGCCACTCAGGCTCCGACCCCTCTGGTCGCCTGCGCCACTCAGGCTCCGGTCCGAACCCAAGTACGTTGTAGCTCGTGGAACCAGACCCGATCCCCAACAACACACCTGAGTGGGTCAGAATCGTTCATCGTTGCGGCGTCTCAGAACGAACCCACGAGATCGGAGAACAACTCACGACGCGCGGTGAGGTTGGCTCTGGATTCTTCGTAGTGATCGACGGAAATGTCGACATACTCGAAGACGACCACAATGTAGTGGCGAGTGTGGGCCAATACGGGTTGATCGGAGAACTCGGTCTTCTTACTCGGTCACCTCGTACTCACACGGCTGTAGCGACCACCCGCGTCCGGACCTGGCATGGCGACCTCACGTGTTTCACTACGGCCCTCGATCACGACGTCGTGAGGGACCACCTCGGACGCACTGCGGCCCGGCGACTAGCTGAAGCAATTCAACCAGTGGTGGTTCGCGGGCGAGACGACGTCGACCTGATCGTTAGGCCGATGCTTCCTTCCGATCGCGCCGCCTACCTCGACGCGCTCGATGGTGCATCCGTCGAGACCCTTCAGACCCGGTTCTTTACACCGTCGAGACCAACGCCGCTGGTGATCGAACAGTTGCTCAACATCGACTTCGTTAGTCAGTTTGTTTGGATAGCAGCGCGAGTCGACAGCCCAGACGTCGGGCTGGGGATCGGCCGATTCGTAGCCGTGCCCGAGGACTCTGATCAAGTCGAACTGGCTGTTACCGTTCAACCAGACGCCAGAGGA
>JAADHX010000070.1 GCA_013151655.1 Actinomycetota bacterium | reverse complement strand
CTGAACGCTACAGTGATACCGGCGTCTGAGCGTGTACCTGCATTGGTCGGTTCCGTTGAAGCGGCGCTCAATCGGGCTTTGAGTAAACCTCCCGAAGACCGCTTCGGAACCTCGGCCGCGTTCATAGCGGCCATGAAGAAGCCGACCAGCTCTGGGCTCGATCCAAGCCTTGGGGCCGGCCTCGGCCTGTCGGGGCGGGCCGATTCGAGCGCGGCGCCCAACCGTTATGTACTTGCAGGCGCAGCCTTGGCATTCGTGGTTGTTCTGTTAGTTGGGTTGGCGCTGTTGTTGCGCCAGCCATCGTCGGGAACCGATCCGTTGGTGGAATCGTCATGCAACCTCGTCGCCATTCCAACTTTCGATGCCGGTGGTCAACTCGACAACTACTTCGCCGAGCCCGCCGATACCGGAACCGTCCTGTCAGACGTCGGTTTCGGTGGTACCAACGGCCTCCAACTTTCGGGGGTTACCCATGGTCGCTACGGTGAGGCTCTCCCAGTGACATCCGGGGCCCCGTATCAGTTCTCGGCTTGGGTCGACGTGGCCGAAGACGCCGTTGATTCCAACCTCACCATTACGTTTCTCGATGGTGCTTTTGATCCTCTCGGCGACGCCGCCAGCGATGCGAGTCTGAGTCTCGCCCCTGGCGATCGCGGTCGATTCGGAATCACTGCTATTGCTCCGGTCCGTGCCATTTTCGCGGTTCCTCATCTACGAACCGAGGCTGGCGGATCTGCCACTATCGATGACCTACTGTTCGCCGACCGAGCGTGCACCCCATGACCGACGGGCCTTCACTACGCAACACCGGCAGCAGCGGGCGCCGCTTCGAACTGCGAAACCTGCCACTGGTTCTCGGTCGGACGTCGACCTCGACCATCGGTCTCGACGCTGCGGCAGTCTCGCGACGACACCTTGAGTTCGACGCGACCCCGCACGGGTTCACGGTTCGCGATCTCGCCAGCACCAACGGCACTCACCTGAACGGACGCCCGCTGGGTCTCGAGCCAGAACCTATTCGTGACGGAGACGACTTGGTCGTAGCGGGGTCGGTGGCGTTGCAGTTTTGTGACCCGCAGGCCACTCCCTTGGCGCCCGCCATCGGGCGCCTGGCTGGTGTTTGGATCGACCCAACCAGCGACGCCGTGTGGGTCGATGCCCAGCAGCTCGATCCGCCGCTGTCGCCTCGGCAGTTGTCGTTACTCAAACTTCTGATGACAACCGAAGGCGACTTTGTATCTCGCAACGATGTGGTCGACCAGGTTTGGGCCGATGTCGCCGCTGAGGGCGTTAGCGCCGAAGCCGTCGATGCGTTGGTCAAGCGGATTCGAATGCGTATACGCCCCTTCCAACTGCACGGGGACTACCTCGAACATCGGCGGGGCGTCGGCCTCCGAATCGTGCCGCCCAGGAACTAGCCGAGTTACTCCTGAACCAGCTCGATGAGAGTTCCGAATGACCCTTTCGGGTGAATGAACGCCACGGTTGTTCCGCGAGAACCAGGTCGGGGTTCTTTGTCAATCGGAGTCGCACCCGCGGCAACCATGGCCGCCAACGCCTCGGCGCAGTTGTCGACTCGGTAACCAACGTGGTGCAGGCCCTCGCCCCGCTTCTCGATCGATTTCGCGATTGGCGAATCGGGACGAGTCGCGGCGGTGAGCTGGATGTAGCTGTCGGCTACTTTCACTAGAGCTTCCTCAACGCCGTCGGACTCGACAATCTCACGATGATGCACCTCGGCGCCGAAAGCCTCCTCGTAGTACGCGATGGCCGCCTCTAGGTCCCTTACGGCGATGGCAATGTGATCAATTTCGGTCAGCAACACTTCGTCAGCCCTCGGTCGCGATCTCGGACGCGTGGGTTTCGAACAGCCCGATCTTGTCTGGCCCGATGCGTTCTCGTTTTTCTGGATCGGCAATGCCAAGGCCTCGTTCTGGCGCCAGGCACAACACACCAAGCTTGCCTTCATGAAGGTTGTGGTGCACCTGTAAGGCAGCATCACCGACTCTTTCGAGATCGAATACGCCAGACAGAATCGGCTGGATCTTGCCCATGTCGATGAGCCTGTTCATCTCCCAGGCTTCTTGATAGTTGGCGAAGTGGCTAGAGACGATTCGTTTCAGTTTCATCCAGAGATGTCGGTTGTCGTACTCGATCATGTAGCCAGATGTGGCCGCGCAGGTGACGATGGTTCCGCCCTTGCGAGCCGTGAACACCGAGGCTCCCATGGTCGACCGACCGGGATGTTCGAACACAATGTGTGGGTCTTCGCCGGCAAGTGAGCGGACCTTGCGGCCAAACCGGCGCCATTCGCCTTCGTCTTGGGTGTGTTCATCGGCCCAGAATTGGTACCCATCGGCCTTGCGGTCGATCACGTGCTCGACACCGAGCCGATTCAACAGTTCGCCCTTTTCGGGCGAACTCACTACGCCAACCGGAATGCCTCCGGCTTGGAGAACTAGCTGGCTGGCGTATCCGCCCAAGCCTCCGCTGGCACCCCAAATCAGAACGACGTCGCCGAGTTTCATGCGCGCGGCATTCTGACCAATCAGCATGCGGTAAGAAGTCGCCGCACACAAAGCGTTAACCGCTGCTTCTTCCCACGTGAGATGGGTTGGTTTTGGCATCAGCTGGTTGGCCTTGACTACCGACAGATCGGCAAGGCCACCAAAGTTCGTTTCGAAGCCCCAGATTCGTTGGTTCGACCCAAACATCGAGTCGTTATGTGAGGAAGGATCTTGGTCGTCGACGTGGTTGCAATGCACCACAACGTGATCGCCAGGTTTCCAGTTGCGAACCGCCGAGCCGACCCTAAGAACCACCGCTGATCCATCGGAGCCCAAGACGTGCTCGTCGCGTTGGTGTCGGGCGGCCCACTCGCTCTCGCGTGCCAGGCGGTCCAAGAACCCGAACGTTGGAAGGGGCTCAAAGATCGACGACCACACAGTGTTGAAGTTGATCGAGCTAGCCATCACCGCCAGGTAAACCTCATCTGGTGCGAGCTCTGGAGTGGCTACGTCTCCTACGTGAAGTGATTCACGCGGATCTTTCTCCCACGATTCTCTGCCCTCGAACATCGCGGTCTCGTCTCGACGCACATAGGCGGCTCGATACGACTCGGGAATCGGCAAGGCCGCGAGCTCGTCGCCGCTTGCGCCATTGAGGATGGCGTCTCTGATCTGGTCCATGGCGCTCTAGGTTACCGATGGGTAACTTCGCGGGCGAAATTCTCCACACCGGCTCAACCCCAGTTGGGAAGTCGGCCTGGGTGTTTCGTACACTGAGCCGAGGGTCAAACCCTGGCCTCATCGAAGGGAATCCCAATGACAGGTCCAGTTATCATCGCCGGAGCACGCACTCCGATCGGCCGATTCAACGGTGGTCTGTCTGGCTTTTCAGCCCAAGAGCTCGGTGGACTCGCTATCGCCGGTGCCCTAACGAAAGCGGGCGTCTCGCCCGACCAAGTCGACTACGTCTATATGGGCCAAGTAGTCCAGGCGGGACAAGGCCAAATCACCGCCCGCCAAGCAGCCGTCAATGCTGGCATCCCGATGAGCGTTCCGGCCACGACCGTCAACAAGGTCTGCCTATCGGGCTTGAACACGATCTATCTGGCCCACCAGATGATCGCTGCTGGCGACGCCGAAATCGTCGTAGCCGGCGGCATGGAGTCGATGTCGAACGCACCTTACGTTCTCGACAAGGCTCGGCGGGGGTACGGCTATGGAAACGCCGAAATGCTCGACTCGCTGTATCACGATGGCCTCTACTGTGCTTTCGACGCATGCGCCATGGGTCTCGGGACCGAGCGCTACGCCGAGGCCGAAGCCGAAGTGACTCGTCTGGCGATGGATAACTTCTCGGCGACATCGCACGATCGCGCCGATGCGGCACGTAGCGAAGGTCGCTTCGATGCCGAGATCGTCGCAGTTTCGGTTCCGCAGCGCAAGGGTGACCCGATTGTCATCAGTGCCGACGAGGGTATTCGACCTGGTACCACCGTCGAGTCGCTCAGCCGCCTCCGCCCCGCGTTCAGCAAGGACGGGTCGATCACGGCAGCCAACGCTTCTCAGATCTCTGATGGTGCATCAGCAATCGTGATGATGAGTCAGGCCAAGGCCGACGAACTTGGCCTCAGCGCCATTGCCGAACTGGTCTCGTACGGCCAAATTGCTGGCCCAGACTCGGCGTCGCTGTTAACCCAGCCGTCACAAGCCATCAAGTCCGCCCTTGGCAAAACCGACCTTGAGATCGGCGACATCGACCTCTTCGAGATCAACGAAGCATTCGCCGCGGTGGGGTTGTGTTCGATGACCGACCTTGGCATAGATGACTCGTTGGTCAACGTCGACGGAGGCGCCATTGCATTGGGGCACCCCATCGGCATGAGCGGCAACCGATTGGCACTGCATATGATCAACGAGCTCATCCGGCGCGGCGGTGGCATCGGCGCGGCGGCGCTCTGCGGTGGTGGAGGCCAAGGCGACGCCGGAGTGTTCCGGACGCTCTAACCGCGGCCATTTTCGAGATCTCCAGTTGATGGCTCCAGCAGGTCATTGATTCCGCGGCCGACATTGGTGGCAATGGAGGCCGCACTTAGGGTGTGCCAATCGACGAGGTGAATATCGTCGACTTCTAGCGCGAGCCCAACCACCCTCTGAGCATCTATCTCGGCGGTGCCGTCGACGATCATTCCCTCGACAAAGTGACTGATCACCACACTCTCAGCCCCGAGGTTTCGGGCCAACATGACGAGAGGCCCGGGATCGTGACGTATCTCGGCTAGGGCAACACCCCCGAACACGACCATTGCGAAGAGATCTTCGAACGGACCGAGAACCGCCATCACAACCTCGTCGCAGTCGTTGGCAAAGGCATAGAAAAGGGCTCTGGCATCGGCGCGGCTGTTTACGCGCACGCCAAGAGAAGGTGAAACAGGACACGCTGGTAGAAATATCTCGACCATCGGGAACTCCAAACGAACTGGAGAAACGTATGGGAGGAAGTGGTTGCACAGTCTGGCCCAGGGGTGGGACGCTCAATCGTTCCGGCCCGCCCGAGGTTTCTTTGGAACACGAGATATGGCTATTAACCGTCGCCCAAATATGTCGTTCGTGACGAATTTCGGAAGAAATACTACAAAGTGTTGCATTTTCCGTCTTCGTTTCGTAACATAACTGACATCGGGAACGGACTGTTTAGGTCCCTCCAGACGAAGTGTTACCTCTACTGAGTTCGGGCTGGACAACCGCCCGCGCCTAGTTCGGATTAAGTTGGGGTGATGCCTTGTTTGGTACCGATTTCGTGGAAGGCCGGGTCCTTAGGACCTGGCCTTCTGCTGTTTTGCAGCCGACGTCAGATCTTGCCAACCGTCGGGTAGAGCGGATTAGCGGTGAGCAGCTCAGCTGACCGCTGACGGCATCGGTCCGAGACATCGTCACCCATCAGGTACTTAGCCTTAGATGGGCCATTCTTAGCTTGGGCCGGCTCAGCATGGCTCAAGACGTCGCAGATAATGTCGGCAACTTCGTCCATATCAGCGGCGCCCATGCCTAGCGTCGTCAATGCCGGGGTCCCTAGACGGACGCCGCTGGTGTACCAAGCGCCATTTGGATCGCCAGGAATCGAGTTCCGGTTAACGATTACGCCGCTGTCGTTAAGGGCCGACTCGGCTTGGCGGCCGGTAACACCGAACGACGTCACATCTACCAACACAAGATGGTTATCGGTTCCGTCGGTCACCAGACGAGCCCCTCGCTTCTTCAGGCCCTCGCCCAACGCGGCCGCGTTGTCGACAATCCGTTGTGCATAACCGGCAAATGTCGGCAGTTTGGCCTCAGCGAACGCGACTGCCTTAGCAGCCATGACGTGGGCCATCGGCCCACCAAGAACCATCGGGCAACCCTTGTCGATGTACTCGGCCAAGTCGCCACCATCTCGACCGGTCATGACCATGCCACCGCGCGGGCCGCGGAGCGACTTGTGCGTCGTTGTGGTCACGATGTGCCCGTTTGCGATCGGGTCGTAGTCACCGGTGAACACACCGCCGGCGACCAGGCCAGCGAAGTGGGCCATATCGATCATCAGGTAGGCGCCAACCTCGTCGGCGATCTCGCGCATTTTGGCGAAGTTAACCTTGCGAGGATAAGCCGAATAGCCGGCAGTGAGCACCATTGGTTTGAACTCTTTGGCCAGTGCACGAACGTTGTCGTAGTCGAGCATCTCGGTGGTGTCGTCGACCCCATAACTACGTTGCGCGAACATCTTGCCCGAGATGTTCGGTCGAAAACCGTGGGTCAAGTGCCCACCGGCGTCGAGTGCCATGCCGATCATTCGTTGGTTACCCAACTTGTTACGGAGTGTGTCCCAATCGGTCTCAGATAGACCGTTCACATGCTTCTCGCCCTGTTCGGCAAGAAACGGCGTTTCGACCTTGGCCGCCAGCATGGCCCAGAAGGCCACCAAGTTGGCATCGATCCCCGAGTGCGGCTGAACGTAGGCATACGGCGCGCCGAACACTTCACAAGCCAAGTCCGAGGCGAGTTGCTCGACGGTGTCGACGTTTTGGCAGCCGGCGTAGAATCGATGGCCCACTGTGCCTTCCGCGTACTTGTCGCTGAACCAAGTTCCCATAGTGAGAAGTACGGCCGGCGACGCATAGTTTTCTGAGGCAATGAGCTTGAGGTAGTTCCGCTGATCATTGATCTCTGACCGGATCGCGTCAGCTATTCGGGGCTCTACACCACTGATGACCTCGAGGGCCGACCGGTACGACTGAGCCTCGGGAGTGTCCTGTTCGATCTCGAGCGGGTTGGCAGAGTCGGTCATAACTTCTCCTCGATACATCGATACGAACTCGCGTCAGGCTAGTTGGCGACACACGACCGAGAAGAGGATCTTCGACAGATTCCCACCATGAGGATCGCAAGCCTCTACGGTCAATTGGGTGAGCAACTTCGGATCAGCGCTGGCAATTCTCGGCGCATCGATGCTGGGCGCTCTTGTTGTAGGAGCGTGTTCTTCCGATGATGCCGAACAGACCTCGGCGGTCGTCGCAACCTCCCAGCTAGCAGAAGAGTTGTTCCCTGATGTGGTGGCGGCTACCGCCCAACTCACCGACGACGGTAGCTGGACCTTCAGCGCAACCATCAGCTCGCCATACGACAGCCCCGATCGGTATGCCGATGCCTGGCGAGTCGTCGGCGCCGACGGAACCGTCTACGGCATCCGCGAACTAGCCCACGATCACGCGTCGGAGCAGCCATTTACCCGCAGCCAGTCCGGTATCGCCATTCCGACCGATGTTGTCGAGGTCATGGTCGAGGGCCGCGATCAGCTAAGCGGCTGGGGTGGCCAAACCACCACCATCTCCCTCTCCCGTTAGCGCCGGTCCCACGAACGAACCAGTGTCGACGAACGCGAAAACCAAACAAACCTGTGCCTAAAACCGCGGTCCTGACCGCGGTTTTAGGCACAGGTTGCAGAAATAGGGCGGGTTACTCGACGGCGCGGCGGTGTTCTAGGGCTCGGCCGAGGGTGAGCTCGTCGGCGTATTCGAGATCGCCTCCGACTGGGAGGCCAGAAGCGAGCCTCGTGACCATCACCCCAAGCGGTCCAAGCAGCCTGGCGAGGTACATCGCTGTGGCCTCGCCCTCGATGTTGGGGTTGGTCGAAAGGATGACCTCAGTTATCTGCTCGCCGTCGATGCGCCCGAGCAGCTCTGAGACTCGTAGCTGTTCTGGTCCGATGCCTTCGATGGGATTCAGGCAACCTTGGAGAACGTGGTAACGACCACGGAACTCCTGAGTCTTTTCGACAGCCACTACATCGCGTGATTCCTCAACAACACACAACGTGCCGTCCTGTCGCGACGCACTAGAACAGATCAAACAGAGTTCGTGTTCGCTGAAATTGAAACATCGCTGGCAAAACTGAACCCGCTCTTTGGCCCGGGTTATGGCCTCCGAAAGTCGCATCGCGTCCGGGGTGGGGATCTTCAGAAGGTGGAATGCGATCCGCTGGGCCGACTTCGGGCCGATGCCTGGCATACGACCCAACTCGTCGATGAGATCCTGGACGGGGCCTTCGTACATCAGGTATCTAGCCTCCGAGAAGGCCGCCGAGGCCTCCAAGGTCGCCGAGTGGTCCCATTGCTTCTTGCTGTGCAGCCGCACCACGAGCTAAGGCATCCGACATCGCAGTGTGGATGAGATCTTCGAGCATGGCTACGTCGCCTGGATCGACTACTTCGGGAGCAATCGATACCGCTGTCACTTCTCCCCCGGCGGTCATCGTGATCTTGACTCGGCCGCCTCCGGCTTCGCCAACAACTTCGGTGGTGGCAGCCTGTTCTTGCGCGGCCATCAGTTGAGCCTGCATGTCTTGTGCCTGTTGAAGCAGGCTGTTCATATCGAATCCGTCGCTCACTCGATGTCTCCGTGTGGTTTTCGTGGATGTAATTAGTACCCGGCGGTGGGGTCGTCGACGATCTTTGCCCCAGGAAATGCCGCGGTTAGACGATCGACACCCGATGTTGCCTCGACTGGAGCGTCGGTAAGTTCGCTGGGATCGATGACTTCGTCTGCTTCGTCCGTCGACTGCTCTTGTGAAGTCGAGGGCGCCGAATCGATTGTCGAGGTTCTGGCCGTCTCGACGGTAAGTTCGAGCGTCATGGGGAGTCCGTAACGACTTGAGAACAGGTCTTGGATTGCCGGTACGTGGGCGACGCACTTGTCTCGGGTTATCTCATTCGAGACATGGCAAACGATATGACCGGGCGTTGGCGAGTCGATGTCGCAGCTGCCGAGGATGTTCTTCGTTAGCCCGGGTGCCTTGGTGAGCGTGTCGATCCATTCGGCCCGGAGCTGACTGATCGGTGGTGCCGCAATTGGGGCGGTATCGGCTGGGCTCGAGGGTGGCGATTCGGCGGCTGAATCGGTTTGTGTCGAACCTGGTGGGTCGAGGTTCACCGTCGAGGTATCTGACGGACCTGCGATGGTTGGCGCAGGAGGCGGGGCCGGGGCTCCAACGGCGGGAGACGTTGGGAGCAGTCTTGGGTGAAGGAGTCTCGGTCGATGCCGGCTGGCCGAGCGCGGCCCTGGCTGCGCTGACACGACCAGCCCCGCGGGTTCGTCCACCAGCGGAGGGAGAGGCGCCCGAAGCCAGCGGACCAGCGGAGGGAGAGGCGGCTCGAGTGGAAGAAACTGGAGGAGGTGCACTCGGCGAGCTGGAAGGGTCTGGAGCGACAGAGCCCGAGGCAACCACCGTGCCCGTGCCCGTGGCAACGATGGCCTCGAGGTGTTCCAACCGGGCCAGGATCGCGCTCAGGTCATCTGCTGACGAAGCAGCCGTCAGCTTCACCAACGCCACCTCAACTACGAGGCGCGGGTCGGCCGCTTGGCGGGCATCGACCAGAGCAGCTCCGAGGGTTTCAAGGGCCCGAACCGTCGAGGC
>JAADHX010000103.1:6332-7632 GCA_013151655.1 Actinomycetota bacterium | reverse complement strand
GATTCTCTGGTTCGAACAACCATCCGGTCTCACCCTCGCGAACAATGTCGCGAACACCAGCAATGTCTGGAGCAATCACCGGCACTCCCATGGCCTGCCCCTCTAGCAAAGATCGACCGAAAGCCTCGACCGGACACGTCGACACGACGACATCTACCGATGACAACACCGCAGGGATGTCGCTACGGGAGCCAGCCCAGCACACCGAACTCGAATCGATCGACCCCGCAACCGCCTTCAAACCTTCGAGATAGGTGGTGTCGGCGGCTTCTGTGCCACCAACCACCACAACATCGATATCGCGGCGTTCTGACATGGTGACAGCCTGAAGCAGCACCTCAATACGTTTCTCGGGGTCCACGCGTCCAAGTATCGCCAACAACGGGCGATCAGCGCGGCCTCCAATCTCGACACGCACAGAGTTCAGTCCGGCCGGGTCGAACCTGGCCGGGTCGAATCGGGCAGGGTCGAATCTGAGGAGGTCGACTGCGGGGTGAACGATGACTACCTTAGATTCGTCGAGGCCGGTCAGCACTGACCGGGTCGATGAACTGTTCGCAACCGTCACGGTTGCGAGCCGTGCCGAGAACGTCATCAGCTTGCGGCCAACACCCGCAGCGATCACGTCGTGTAGGTCGAGCACCACCGGACGCCTCACCAGCCGGCCAAGGATCGCCACGTCGAGGTGAGCTGTACGGCTATGCGACTGAAGAAAATCGTGCCTTCTGGCGAGCCTTCGTAAGCTCCAGATGCCCGAAATCACCTTCCAGGCTTCGCTAAGCAGAGTCACTGGCCCCGGACGGCTGCCGTCTTGGTTCCGAAGCCCGGTCCGAGCTTTCATTGCGACGATCTCGACGCGCCCGCCGGCGGCTTCGAAGCCTTTGGTGAAGTCACCAAACCCCGGCGCCGCCAAGGTGCACGCAATACCCGACGAAATCAGATCAGGCAGGAACTCGAGGAGGCGTTGTTCGGCACCCCAAGAGCCCTCGGTATGGGTAACGATTAGAAGTTTGGCGCTAGGAGAATCGCTAGAGGTCATTGGTTCGAGACTAGTCAGTGGCAATTGTTCTTCCGTCGGCTTCGGCTCGCGCCTGTGAAGGGGTCGACTCATTCGTGGTGGGCCTCATCAGATAACCGAGACGTGCCGATGGAATCACGGTGCTGTCCAACAATGAGGCTACGAATCGAAGTAACGTGCAACCGATGACTCCGCTTCGACCTGGCGCGCTGTCAAACGCCAAGCGCCCAGCAGGATCCTTGTGGCTTCGCTGGGTTTTGGTGTTTATCGACACCGAAGCCA
>JAADHX010000103.1:0-6317 GCA_013151655.1 Actinomycetota bacterium | reverse complement strand
GCTCTAGTTTTCTATCAGCGCGTCCCTGCAGCTGGGCGATCGAGCACCGAGGGCGCGATCATCACGATGCTGCTAACTCTTGGCGGGCTCATTTTGTTGGCCACTCAAGACCTCTACCTGGCAAGGGTGTCGAGCATCAGGGCCGTCGAGATGACCAGAGTGTTCCGCACCGCGGTGATGCTGGGATTCGGTGCCGGTCTGGGCGCCGAGATCTTCGACACCAACGTCGCGGCCAAAGAGGCCGTCGTCGGAGCCGTGTTGTCGGTGGTCTTCCTGATCATCGGACGGTCGTCGTATCGGGCTTGGCTTACTTCGCGGCGCGAGGCGGGCGAATACCGACGCCAAGTCGTTGTGGTCGGCACCAACGAAGAAGCCAAACGATTGTACGACCTACTCACCACCCACACCGAGATCGGCCTCGAGGTTGCGGCGGTGTACGGCGATGCCGACCAAGCCGAACGAAACGGCCTAGCCCATCTGTACCAGGGCCGAATTGGCGAGTGTGTGGCCTATGTGACGACCCATCAAGTGTCCGGGGTATTAATCGCCACAACCAACGTCGACACCGCCTCGCTAAACCGAACGGTGCGAGAGCTTCTTTCGGTTGGAGTGCACATACAGCTGACATCGGGACTACAAGGTATTGCCAGCCGCCGCCTGCGGGCCCAGCCGCTGGCCCACGAGCCAATGATCTACCTGGAGCAGTTGACACTGTCGTGGTGGCAGCTAGCCATCAAACGACTGCTCGACATCGTTCTGTCACTTATTGGGCTCATTGTTAGCGCGCCGCTCATCTTGTTCTTGGCTGTGGCGGTCAAGATTAGCGATCGCGGGCCTGCATTCTTTCGGCAACGTCGGGTCGGTCGTAATGGCGAACCATTCGACATGATCAAGATTCGCACGATGGTCGTCGATGCCGAGGCCAGGCTCGAGGAGCTTCGCAAGCAGACCAACGAGCGCAGCGGTCCGCTGTTCAAGATGGATCACGACCCTCGGTTCACCCGCATCGGGCGGATGATCGATGTCAGCTCGCTCAACGAGCTACCCCAACTGTGGAACGTATTGCGCGGCGACATGAGCCTCGTTGGTCCACGCCCGGCGCTTCCACGCGAGGCGGCGCTGTTCGACCCAGAGCTTCATGCCCGCAACCTCGTTCGGCCCGGAATTACCGGCCTATGGCAGGTCGAAGCTCGCGATAACCCCGACTTCAACGCCTACAAACGTCTCGATCTCCACTACGTCGAGAACTGGTCGGTGGCGTTCGACCTGATCATCATCTTGCAGACTGTCGAAACGATCCTGTCCAGGCTCCTCAAGGGAATCACTCGCCGCCCCCAGGAACCAGCCAAGGCAAACGACTCCACCGACAACGCCGTTGCCGAGGTAAAGCGACCTCGAAACGAACGCGATGGCGCAGGCGAAGATCACCGCGACGCCCCAGACCTTGGTCGCTCCGAGGTTGCGGCCGCCAGGCTCGATCAGGTAGCCAAAGAAGCAAGCAGCGCCAGTTGATCCAGCGTGGGTTGACCCGCTACCTCTGATCGACTTACCTCTCCGACCTGCCAAGTAGCGAACGCTTCGGCGAAGTCACCGGCGCCAGATGCGAAATCCGAACCCGTCGATCCGGGCCACCACGTCGAATCGATCGACCTAAGGGCCGCCCAGCTGGCACGGTCGTCGTTGGTCAACAGTGAAACGTCGACGGCGTGACCAAGCTCGTGGGCCAAAGTGGCTGCCACCTCGGTCGGCCCATGCGAAGGCCGGACGTAAACTTCGATCCGTTGTTCGTCGAAGAACGCGTAGCCAAGAATTCCATCTCGGCCTTGTTTGAACTCAATCGACCAGCCCGGCAGAAGACGTTGCCAATCGTAGGACAGAAGGTCGAGCGCAAGCTGTCCTACCTGTTCGGGAGTTGTCCCGTCCAGACGGGCCTGGCCAAGGGCCGATTGGGCTGAACCGAAGCGGGCCGGATCGAGACGGGCCGGATCGGAGTCCGCACTTAGTGGAGGGCTGACCGGATCTAACCTCAGGGTCGAATCCGAAACGATCGCGGCAGCAAACTCTGCGGCTGTCAGCGGGTCAGCCACTGATGTTCTGGCCGTAACCGCTGCTTCGGGCCCGTCAACTACTTGGCTGTACACCCCAGCGGCAAACGTCGAGGCGATTGCGAGCCCAGATGCCGGGGCGATGTAACCAAGGAGGCCGCCGGTGGGCTTTCCGTCGGCAAGGAAGGCCATTGCGTTACGAACATCACGGCGGATGAAGCTGGTCGGAAGGTTGAGTGCGAGAGCAATCTCGTACATGTCCGCGCCTCGAAGCGGAAGTCTCTCCGGTGCGTCAATGCCTCTGGCGAGGTGTATCAGTTCGACGTATTTGGGACCGACCGATTGGCGAGTACGGAAACGCCTTAACGACGCTTCGTACTGGTCTATCGATATCAGTCTCGATTTGAGGTCGACAACCACTGAGCGAGGTTGTCTGGATGCCGCCGACATCTAGCTGTTATCGGAGTAACGGCCGGTGTCCTTTAGCCAGTGTCCGTTCGCCCCAAATTGAGGACGTGAGCTACACCCAATGTGGCTCACGCCCTCAATTTCAAGGCACTAGCCAGTACTCACTAGCCCGTCGAGCTCAGATCATCTGCCGGTGAACTTCGAGATGCGACGGCGGTCCCTCTTGGTGGGTCGACCTTCGCCCCGCAGCCTCTCCGCGGCGACCGGCACATTGGGCGACGACACGCTTGGGGCAAGATCCTCAGCAGGTGTGAGATCTTCGAAACACTCTGACGCGGCAGCGGCACCCACCCGTTTCGAGATAGGTTGCACCACCCGGTAGGTCAAACGGTCTTGGCCGCGGCGGGCGACGACAACATCTCCGGCCCGAACCTTTTGGGCCGGTTTCGCCGGAACGCCGTCGAGGCGCACCTTGCCAGACCGACAGGCGTCTTTTGCCACGGTCCTGGTTCGGTAGACGCGCACCGACCATAACCAGACATCGATTCGAACCCCGGCAGTTGCCATCGGACCATTGTTACCGAACTTGGATCAGACAACGACTTAACTTCAGCGAGACAGAGTCATCCACTAACTTTGAGGACCGCCAGTGTTGTCATTTTCGCATCATGATGGAACTCTTAGGTACGCCACGTAGTTTCATCTGCATGAGTACCCCGCAAGGACCGATCCGTGGCCGTCTGGTTTCGTTGCTCGTAGTCACGGCGGTGTTCGCGGTCGGGTGTGTGAACCCCGAAAGCGGCGTGATCGATGCCACCGCGGGTCTGCCCGAAACGCCCGCGGTTGGAGTTGAGGCCGACAATCCCGGGGCCCAGACACCAGCCGAAGCTAACCCCTTGCCTGCTCCGTCGAACGTTCCCGACGCTCCTGTTCCATCGTTGGACGACCCATCGATGCCCCCGGTGGAGGAAACACCCGCATTGGACTTTCCTGAGCCGATTCTGATTACCGAAGAACCACCCGATGCTGGCGTTTGGGGAGAAACAGTGGTTCTGGTCGAAGCGTTCTGGGGTGAGAACTTTGCGGCGTTCGCTGGTTCTGGAGCCTACCGCCCTCTCGACCGGGACCGGATTGTGGCCGTCGACGACAACGATTCTGACCTCCCGGCCTGTGATCGATCGCGCCTAAGCGTTAGCGATATCGAGCAGAACGCTTTCGCTGCTGTTTGTCGAGAGGGCCAGCTAGTTGCCTGGGACGATGACGACCTGTTTGTCGATCTGTTTGAGAGGTTCGGTGCGACTGGGCCCGCCATCGTCATCGCCCACGAGTTTGGTCACGTCAGCCAGTTCCAGGCTGGTGTGCTGAATCAGGCCACAGTGGTCATCGAACAGCAGGCTGACTGTTTGGCCGGTGCGTTCGCCCGTTGGATGGACGACCGCCAAATCGTCCCGTTCGACAACGCTGCTGCGCTCGACGCCGCGGTCGGGTCGACGATCAGCTTTAGGGACCGGCCAGGGTCGTCTGCGGCTGATCCAAACGCTCATGGCTCCGGATTCGACCGTGTTCGCGCGTTCCAAGACGGATTCGAGTCCGGTGTTGAATTCTGCGCCTTCTACGATGTTGGGTTCCTCAGCGGTCAGCTGACCGAGATTACGTTCACCGAAAACGACCGCCAGACGGGCGGCAACCTTGCCTTTGTCGAACTAATCGACCTTGTCAACCCATACTTCGACGACGTATTCGGGCGCCTGGTCGACGACTGGCCAGGTCTGGTCCTGGCGCCAGCCGACCTCGATGAATGGCGAGCGTTGCACAGCCAGATTGGCGACAACGCCACTGGTCTGGCCATGGCCCTCGAGTTCGGGGCCGAGGCGCAACGCCAGCTCGGCCTCAGCGACGGCGGTGTCGGAGCGTTTTTGCAGCAGACGTGTCTAGCCGGTGCCGCTTTTCGGCCGTTGATTAGCACCATCGATGGACTTACCCCCGACAGCTTGTCGTTGTCGGCCGGCGACATGGACGAAGCAGTTTTGACGCTCAGCCGAATCGTCGAATCGAATCAAGACGTCCTCGCCGACGGTTTCTTGTTCGAGGTGGTCGATGAGCTTCGTACCGGATTCACCGATGGCTTCGAAGCGTGTGGGTTGGGTTAAGGCGCGACTGGAGACAAGGGCGATAGGCGCGATAGGGCGTCGAGGAATCGATCGTTTTCGTGAGGTTCTCCCACCGTTGCCCGGATTCCGGTGTCGGCGAACGGACGGACGATGATTCCGCTGGTTTCTAACGCGCCGGCTAAGCCCGTTGCATCGTTGGTTGGCAAGAACACGAAGTTGCCTTCCTGGCTCTGTGGCGGTGTCCACCCCAAGGATTGCAGCGCAGCCACGATCCGTTGGCGTTCGCTGATCGTCTGCCCGGTGTGGTCTTTCAGTGCCTCGAGTTCGCCAAGTGAGGCCTCGGCGCCAGCCAACGCCATCGTGGTGACGGCGAACGGTGTTTGGGTGGCGTGGATGCACTCGATCACCTCGGGGTGGGCAAGGCACCATCCGACTCTGGCCGACGCAAGCGCGTGGGCCTTCGAAAAGGTGCGGAGATGAACCACGTTGGGGTGCGCGGTCACCAGATCGACTGGGTCCCAGAGGTCGGGCACCACATACTCGCGGTAGGCCTCATCGACCACCACGATGATGTCGTCTGGAACGGCTTCAAGAAGTCTGTTTAGGTCGGACTTGGCGATGGCGGTACCGGTGGGGTTATTCGGTGTGGCCACAAACATGAGAGTCGTTGCGGGTGTGACGGCGCCGATGAGCCCGTCGATGTCGAAGCCCCAGTCTGGTTGCAGCGGCACTACGTTGGATTTGGCCCCGGAGAGGTCGGCGAGGATCGGGTAGTACTCAAAGCTCGGCCACGGGTAGACCACTTCTCGACCTGGGCCTGCGTAGGCGCTTGTTAGCTGCATCAGCAGACTCGATGAGCCAGCGCTTACGGCAACTGACTCGATGCCAACTGTGGTGCCGCTGGCCGTGCTCAGCTCGGCTGCGAGCGCGTTGCGTAGCGAGACAGCCCGGTGGTCTGGGTATCGATTCGTGGCCTTGGCCGCTGCGGCCATGGCAGCTGCGACCCGCTCGCTTGGCGGCGCGGTGCGCTCGTTCGATGCCAGCTTGAGCACATCGGCGACGCCGGTGGCAAGCTGAACTGCCTCTTTGGCTTTGCCTGGAACGTATCCGGTGGCGGCGGTGACCTCGGGGCGTGGACGACCAATCATGACCGCGATGTTAGAGCCAATGGTGGGTCGTAGTAGCAGAGGTGGCCGCAATCGCAGATGCCCGGCGGGCAGATGCCCGGCGGGCCGATGGTGTCCGGTGGGCCGGCTCGGACCACGACTTTGGAGGGTTTCGGCCCTTGGGCAGTCTGGTTGGAAGGAGCCGCTGCAGCCCAGGTCAGTCGGCTAACGCGCCTGCAACCCGGATGAGTTTCTGGAGACGTGGCTCTTGACGGCGGGCAAGGCCTTGCGGGGTTCGCCTATTTTGCTGTTTACCAGCGGGGTGGTAGGTCGATTGGTTCGAATTTCGGTTCGGGTTCGATCCGCTCGGTCTGGGTGAGTCGTCGGGCGGGGGTGTTCCCGTTGGCTCGTGTTGCCTCGGCGCTGGGTGGGCCGACGGTCGCGTTTGATGCACGGCCGTTCGTCGGTGTTGGGTCGTTCGTTCGTGTTGGGTCGGCGTTGTCCGGACGGTCGTGCTCGGTTTCGCTCGTTCTGCGCTCGTATGAGCGTGGTTTGGGTGGTGGTTGTGGGGGTGGGTTGGTCCATTTGTCGATGAGGGTGTTGGTGAGGTCTTGTTCTAACACCCACTGGTGCGGCTGATCTCCGGG
>JAADHX010000136.1 GCA_013151655.1 Actinomycetota bacterium | reverse complement strand
CGCCAGTTGGGGTGATTACTGCCGCAAAGCTGACGATTCCGACGATGGCAAATCGCCGAGACCTGGCTAACGTTTTGTAGTCGACGACTCCGGCCAGCTGCATGAAGATGAGCAGAATCGGGAACTCGAAACCGATGCCGAAGCTCAACATCAAGAACGCGATGAGGTTGAAGTATTCGGCCGGGCCGAACAACGGGTTGATGTTGTCGCCACCGACGTCGATGAAGAAGTCGAGAGCACGGGGGAAGGTCCAATAACCAAGCGCTACGCCTGCCGCAAACAAGATGACGGCGGCAATGACGAACGGAACGGCCCAGCGCTTCTCGCCAGGCTTCAGGGCAGGCGTCACGAAGCGCCACAGTTGCCAGAGCACCACTGGCATAGCAAGAGCAACTCCACCCATAAATCCGACCGTCAGCCTGGTTCGGAAGCCCTCGATGGGGTCGCGAATGTACAACGAGCAGGTTTCCTCTGGCCGAATGTCGGCCAGAACGTCGCAATAGGGCTGGAGAAAGAAGTTGGAAACAGCGTCCCAGAACCCAATCACCAATGCTGCGCCAAGACCGATGGCGATAAACGAACGGATCAGCCTGGTGCGTAACTCGCCAAGGTGATCCCAGAAGGTCATGCCCTCGGCCCGGGGAGTTTCGGTTTCGACCTCGGTCATGAGGTTGTGCCCGGCGAATCGCCCGCTTCGGGTAAGTCGGCAATTAGCTCAGCGTCGCCTAACTCATCGGCTGGCATCTCGTCGGCAGGCATCTCGTCGGCGGGGCGATTGTCGGCAGATATGTCGTTGCCGGACGCCTTGACAGGGTCGCCGTCTGGCCTAAAGGCATCGTTGGCGGTGGACGGAGCCGGCTTTGTGATCTCGGCCATCGGCTCGGTGATGAGTTTGGCTGTATCGGTGACCATGCCAGTTGTTTCGTTGACCACGTTGTTGATCTCACGCTGGACCGAACCGGTTACGTCTTTGAACTGGCGATACATCTTGCCCGCGGTTCGAAGCGCCTCAGGAAGCCGCTGAGGACCTAGTGCGATGAGGGCCACGAGCGCCACAATGATGATCTCGGTGCTCGAGATGCTCATGGCAACAAGGGTACGTCGTCGGCAGCGGGTTGTAGGGGCCGCCCTTGACCCCACCATCGGCGCATGAGGCGCGCCGATGTGGATGTCGCCCGCCATGGTCCGCCAACCAAGCCCGCAGCAACCCCTAAACGCCCAAGCACGGCGTCAAAATCGCCCTGTTCGACTGACACTATCGACAACACCTCACCGGCCTCGGCCAGCGCCGACTCGGTCTCGACTGCGAGTGATCCGACGACCGCGACCTGCTTGGCAATGGCAATAGCGCCGATCACCAAGGCAATAGCGGGCCCAAACCACAAAACAGACATTGGGATACAAGTGTAAGGCGTCTCAAAACGAGCGAGACACCCCCGAGTGGAACTGGAGGGTGTCGTTGGCGCTCAATCGATTGGAGGCTTGGGCCTCAGGATACGTTTTTGACCAACTCCGCCAGCGCTTCCATGACATTCTCGTCGTCATGCAATTGTGCATGAAAATCGAGCAGGTCGTCATGGGTGAACGGAAGGCCCACCGGTCGCTCCAGTAACTCTGCTGGGAGCGTCCACACCACTACTCTCACTCCCGACGCTGTTAGCAGGTCGACTATATGTTGTTCTGCGGGCTTAATCACGTGTGCCAGACATAACGGACACGAGAACGTGTACGTACCCGTGTTGTCATCGGCGCATACGCGCACGATTACATCATCGGTCGTTAGTTCGACATCTGCACATGTGGGGCAGCTCGCCCGGATTTTCGCCATGTGACTCCTTGGTGCTTGCCTCGATCCATCGGACCTCTTGGCCGCCGCGTTAAGGACATGACAACTGACATCTACAGACTTTCTTGTGAGCCATGATGGTGTGATGCAGCAACGGCATAGCTCACTACGGAGCCCACCCATCGGTTTTGCCCATCGTGGCGCTAAGGCCCATGCGCCCGAGAACACTCTCGAAGCCTTTGCTCTAGCTCTGAAACTGGGCGCCACCGGCCTTGAGAGCGACGTTTGGATCACCGCAGACGGTCACGCAGTACTCGATCACGATGGTGTCGTACGCCATGGCATGTTCGATCTTTTGAAGCGGCCGGTTAGCGAAATTCGCCGTAGCGAACTTCCGGATCACGTACCAACGCTGGCCGAGCTGTTCGATGCCTGCGGCACCGACTACGAGCTATCGCTCGATGTGAAGGACGCCGAAGCGGTCGATGAGACGATTCGGGTAGCGCGGGAAGCCGGAATCGAACAACGAATGTGGTTGTGCTACCCAAAGTGGCAGGTCGTCGCGTCGTGGCGCGACCTCACCTCGGCCGTACTCGTCGACTCCACTCGGTACTCACGCATGCGTGAGGGTCCTGAACG
This sequence comes from Actinomycetota bacterium, assembly GCA_013151655.1. Taxonomy (GTDB): domain Bacteria; phylum Actinomycetota; class Acidimicrobiia; order Acidimicrobiales; family Poriferisodalaceae; genus JAADHX01. The sequence continues at coordinate 3,900 of JAADHX010000136.1, read as the reverse complement.
TCGGGCTGCGGCGCTTGCCAATGCCGGAATCGACGCGATCAATATGCACCACTCCGATTGGTCTGGTGGCCTATGCACCCTCTTTCACCGGTTCGACCGGTATTGCCTCGGCTGGGATGCCCAACTCGAACGCGTCATAGGCGAACTTGTGGCTATGGGTCTCGATGGCGTATTCAGCGATCATGTCGATCGGCTAGTGAATGTGATCGACGCGCCCCGCGAACCAAGAGGCTGAGTCAGTAGGCGGACCGTGTGTTTGTCCGGGACAACTTTCCGCTCTAGGTGAGCTTCGCTCATCGGGCCGGTCGGGCCACGGCCTCACCCACGGGTTCGGCCTCTGACTTAAAGCGAACCGATCGACTTTGGGGGCCAAACAACCAGGAAGGCCTTACCGACAAGCAGTTCCTGTTCGACCGGGCCAAATATTCGGCTGTCGGTAGAATTGTTGCGGTTGTCGCCCATCACGAAGATGTAGCCGTCAGGCACTTCTGTACGCGGCAAGTTCGTGGTCACATCGCCAGGGTCGATGTAGGGCTCCTCGATGGCAACACCATTTATGTAAACCTGTCCATCGATTGCCTCGAGTGTGTCTCCTGGCAACCCAATGACACGCTTGATGAACTCCTCGACGTCGGAATCAGTACGCGGCGCGGCGGGAGGGCGGTGAAAGACCACAACGTCGCCACGCGATAGATCGCCATAGTCGTAGCTGATCTTGTTGACAAGAACGCGATCGCCAACCTGAAGCGTCTGTTCCATCGAGCCAGACGGAATAAAGAAGGCCTGGAACAGGAACGTCTTTATCAAGAGGGCGGCGATGAGAGCGCCAATTATCACCGCGCCCCATTCGAGAGCCTGACGCAGAGCCGAACGGGCGGTGAGCTCGGCGTTGTCATCGACGAAGACATCGGCATCTAGACCGTCCCACTCGGGAAGGACATCAAAGGCCGACGGTGCGGCGCTACGGGTCGAGTCGGTGGCCGTCACGTGAGGGCGACACTACCGGAGCTCGATTGAGATTCCGCGGCAGTCATAGTCACTTCGTGGACAGTCGGCCAGCATTCGGTGCGCAATAGGGTGCGCACAACGGCTCACGATCCATACATTTGCCTCGCTTTGCTAGCCGCGGCGCCCAACGCAGCCAGCGCTCCCGCGTCGGCGCGCAACGATCGGCCCATTGTGGCAACCTCTAGCCCTGCGGCCGCCATCGCTGCCGCCACATCGACTTGTTCGGTGACCACAGCGACGTTGGCCAGGCCTGACTCGCTGGCGCAACGGTCTACGGCATCGCGCATTGTTTCGTTTGCCACCGGAACAACATGGCTGCGAGCGAACAGACCAAGCAGAGTTCTGGTGTGGTGCGATAACCCGACGTGGCGTTCACGTTCGTCGGCCGACGACCACCTGATTGCCAATACTGTTCGAGCGCCGAGCGTGGCGAGCAGATCGAGGTGTCCGACGAGGTCGATGCCACTGAAGGACAGGCCATCGGCGGTGCCTACGTGGCCTGGTCCTGGTCCAACAATCACCACTCCGGCACCGTTATAGATGCACGCGGCGACTGCTGATGGCACGGTGACGGCCTCATACTCGGCCCCAAACGCCTGTCCGGCGCTAGCCGTCGGACCGATCAGGCCAAGGTCGCGGCACTGGGCCACAAGATCTGACAGTGCCATCGGCAAAGCCGCACCGTCGGTCATCACATAACCAACAGTTGGCCCAGCATCGGCCGAGATCGCCGCGGCTAATGCCCCGACGTGGCTATGCAGTTGGCATCCAACTACAACGGTGTCGGCGACGAGTGCACGAACGTCGTGGGGAGCACTGACGGCGCCTGGTCCATCGTCGGTGTCCCAGGTACCGGAGTCGAGTTGAGCCGACGTGTACCTGGCCTTCATGATGTGGCCAGCGCCTGGAATCTCGATACTGGGGTTGGCCAGGTTCCAATGCACGACGTCGTAGCCGCCGGTGCCGAGGCTCCGATCGACGGCCGTGGTGTTCACAACGACCGTCTCGCCGACGCGTACAGGGCCAACGACCTCGGTCAGCACATAAGCGGGTCTGCCGGCTACCACAACTCGCTGGAGGCCTGCCCGTTGTTCGGTAACAGCCTCGACTACTCCTGTAGCGAAGCGAGGCATGTCAGAGGCTCTCGATGAGCTTGTCTACGCGGTCGTCGTAGGCCTTAAACGGGTCCTTGCACAACACGGTACGTTGGGCCTGGTCGTTGAGCTTCAGGTGCACCCAGTCGACGGTGTAGTCCCGTTTGTGTTCCTTGGCTTTGCGAATGAACTCGCCCCGCAGGCGTGCCCTAGTGGTTTCGGGGGGATGCTCGACAGCGTGTTCGATACCGGCGTCGGTGCACATGCGCTCCACCGCACCACGATCTTGCAGTAGGTAGAACAGCCCCCGATCCTGGTTTACGTCGTGATACTGAAGGTCGATTAGTTGAACCTTGGCGTCGCCGAGATCGAGACCATGTTTGGCGCGGTAACGCTCGATCAGACGGTATTTTATGACCCAGTCGATCTCGCGGTCGAGGGTGAGTGGGTCGTGTTCGATACGAGACATGCAGTGTTCCCACATACCTAGCGCCACAACCTCGTCTGGCTGAAGATCGTGATTCTCGGCGTACCGCAGCGCTCGATTGAGGTACTCGGATTGGATCTCGAACGCAGATGCCTCACGACCGTTGGCAAGCCTGACTTTCCGGGTGCAGGTGATGTCGTGGCTAATCTCGCGAATGGCCCTAATTGGGTTCTCGAGTGTTAGGTCGCGCAGCACAACCGATGGATCCTCGAGCATTCGGAGCAGAATCGATGTGGCCCCGATCTTGAGGAATGCCGTGTACTCAGACATGCTCGAGTCGCCAACTATCACGTGAAGCCTGCGGTGTCGCTCGGCGTCGGCGTGCGGTTCGTCGCGGGTGTTGATTATCGGGCGCGAGCGGGTCGTTGCGCTTGAGACGCCCTCCCAGATGTGTTCTGCCCGTTGGGCAATTGAGTAACTGGCACCGCGCGCCCCGACCAGAATCTTGCCGGCCCCGGCATATATCTGGCGGCTGACGAAGAAGGGAATGAGCACCTCGGCGTACTGGCTGAAGTCGTCGGTGCGAGTCGTCATGTAGTTCTCGTGGCAGCCGTAGGAGTTGCCGGCCGAGTCGGTGTTGTTCTTGAACAGGTGAATGGTGCCCTTGATGCCCTCCTCGTTTAGCCGTTCCTCTGCGTTCACGACGAGTTGTTCCAAGATGCGCTCGCCGGCGCGATCGGCGGTTACAACATCGAGGACCTTGTCGCACTCTGGTGTGGCGTACTCGGGATGGCTACCAACATCGAGGTATAGCCGAGCACCGTTGGCCAAGAACACGTTCGAGCTTCGACCCCAAGAGACAACGCGGCGGAACAAGTAACGGGCTACCTCGTCTGGGCTTAGACGACGTTGACCTCGCTGCGTACAGGTGACGCCGTACTCGTTCTCGATCCCGTAGATGCGGCGTTCCATCGGTTGCACGGTACCTGAGCGCGACCGGGGCCGGGTGGTCAGCCCGCGAGACGGGCAACATCGATGAGCTGATCACTCGTCTCGACGACCAGTGACGCTAGCTCCGTAACGGCATCACCGAACAGGTGCAGACCCCCATCGGCTCTGGCCATCATGTATCCATCGCCGCCAAGTGACCTTGATCCGCCGATCACAGTTCCTCCGTCGGTCTTTCCCGCGGCGGACCCATAGAACTTGGCGTCGCCGAAGGCGAACACTCCGCCATCGGCGGCAAACAACCAAAGCCCGGCGCCGCTCTTGGTGGTATCAGCACCAACGATTGGTTGATTAAGCACCAGACCGCCAAGCGAACCCACGAACTCGGCGTCGCCGAAAGCAAATACTCCGCCATCGGCGCCA
>JAADHX010000003.1 GCA_013151655.1 Actinomycetota bacterium | reverse complement strand
CAAAGGCCCGGTGAGCGAGAAACGAATTCGCCGCGAGATTCGGCGGATACGAGAAGCTCAATGAGCAACCCACAAACCAGTCCAATAGCTAACCCATCCACCCCAGCAACCTCCAACCAGAAAGCAGCGAACACCCGAGAGATGTCGTCACCAGAACCCGCCATTGCCCACCAACGCAGCCAGGCCCAACGCGACAGCCAGTTCTTGGCGTGGAATCGCTCCGACCGTCAGTTCTTTGCCGCCGGGGCGTGCCACATCTTGGCCTTCCGATTCGTCGAGCGGTGGCCAGACGCAGGGCTACATGTTGTAGTAGTTGAGCCAAGCGGTGGTTGGGACGGCGCTCATGCATATGTGAGCGACGGCACTTGGGCTTTCGACTTCAACGGTTGGAGCCCGGCTCAGCAACTATGGGAGGTCAACTCTCATGCAATGACTGAACTCGACGATGCCTGGGATGGCGAGCGGCGAGTAGTCCAAGAGGGCTTAGACGAGTTCTGTACGTCGCCAAATTACCGGGCCCCCGACCAGTTTGCAGGTGATGCAATCGCCCGCGCCGACCACTACCTCGACGAGTGGGCCAACCACGGTCAGCCGCCATCGTCGGATCTGGATCAACGTCGTCTGCGGAGCTTCCGCAAGGGTCCAATCGCGGCATTCAGTCTTGTTGCGCTCGACTGCCCAGACCCGTTGGCCTTAGCCGAGTTCTATATCAGCTTCGCCGGGGGGCGCATCAGAACCGAGTCTTCAGAACATCAGTGGGTGCGGGTGCGAATGCCTGGTGGCGTCGACCTCGGCTTCCAGGGCGACCCAGACTATGTTGCCCCAGATTGGCCAGACGGTGGCCCTCAACAAGCCCATCTCGACTTCGATGTAACCGATCTCGACGACGCCGAAGCCGCGCTGCTTCGTATTGGCGCCGCCAAGGCGAGTGTGCAGCCAAGCCCCGATGACTGGCGGGTCATGCTCGACCCCGCTGGTCATCCTTTCTGCATCGTATTGGTGCCCTAGGCCGATGACCATTCAGGTTGTTGGTGCCGGTCTTGGACGCACCGGAACTAAGTCTCTGAAGTTCGCTTTGGAGCACCTGCTAGGTGGCACCTGCCACCACATGTTCGAGGTCATGTCCAGAGCGAACGAGCCGCCCGTCTGGCAGGCCGCTGCCGAGGGCTCGATGCCAGACTGGTCGGAGTTTCTGGCCGACTACACCGCCATCGTCGACTGGCCTGGCGCGGCTTTTTGGCCCGAACTGCACGCCGCGTTCCCCGAAGCAGTCGTCCTGTTGTCGGTACGCGAACTCGACCAATGGTTCGACTCGGCCTCGCGAACAATCTTCACCCACGATCCCGACACCGACACCCCGTCATCGCGCATGTGGCAAGCGCTGGTAAAGAGCCGTTTCGTCGAGGACTACCGCGACCGCCAGACGGCCACTGAGGCCGCCGCGCGCCACAACAGCGCCGTACTGAGCGGCGTCGACCGATCCAAGCTGGTGGTCTGGCATCCAGGTGATGGTTGGGCGCCAATATGTGAGGCCTTGAGCCTCGCGGTGCCAAGTATCGAGTTCCCCCACACCAATTCGACCAAAGAGTTCCGCAAACGGGCCGGTCTCGACCGGGCTACTACAACGGCGGACGCCTCAGAGCACTTCGGCTAGGGCCTCAATACAGCGCTCGATCTCGGTGGCTGTGTTGTAGTGAACCATCGAAACTCGGACCACACCGGCGGCGCCAATACCCATAGCGTCAACGAGCCGTTTGGCGTAGAAGTCTCCGTGGCCGACGCCAATTCCACGCGTTGCCAGGTGCCCAACCACAGTTTCGGGTGTGGCTCCATCGGGAACGAAGGCAATCGTGGGTGCACGCACGTTGTGATCGACCGATGGCGAGCCGACGAGGCGAACGTCGGCTTGATTGAGGTAGTTCATTAGCGGCGCCATGACGGTCGCCTCTTGGGCCCCAAACAGCTCGAACACCGCAGCGATACGCTCGTTCGGAGAACCAGCGGCCAGCCCGTGGTGGGTGTGTATGGCGTCGTAGTAATCGACGACACCCGCAGCGGCCGCAACCTCAGCATGGTTCGGCCCGGCTGGTGTGAGCCGTTTGGTGCGGTCGGCCGAGTTGAAGTAGTGGCCCTGGTTGGCCAGTTGGTCTAGGAGTTCGCCGCGCACGAACATCGCTCCGACGTGCGGACCAAACGTTTTGTACATCGAGTACATGTAGATGTCGCAATCGAGGGTCTTGACATCGATCGAACTGTGCGGTGCGTAGGACACGCCATCGACAGCTAAGAGGGCCCCAGCCGCGTGCGCAAGTTTGGCGATTGCGGCGATTGGGTTAACCGTTGCGGCCAAGTTGGAGGCGTGGGTTACGCAGACGAGTTTGGTGCGCTCGGTTAGTAGTTCTTCTAGATCGTCGACACTGAGCAACCCCGTTTCGGGGTCGACCTTCCATTCGTCGATGAAGATGCCTGTTTCGCTGAGCCGGCGCCATGCCCCGATGTTGGCCTCATGATCTTGATCGGTGACAACTACATGATCGCCGTTGTTCATCAGAGCGCGAAGCGCGTTTGCTGCAACGTAGGTGTTCTGGCTGGTCGAGGGACCAAGCGATAGCTCGTCAGATCCACAGTTGAATGTTGCCGGAACCAGCTCGATGCCCCGGTCCATGGCCTCGCCAGCAGCCTTGGCTGGGCCTGCGGGGCCATAGGGTTGAACCTTCGACGAAATGTAGAACTCGTGCAGAATGTCGATCACCTGGGCTGGAACATAACTGCCGCCGGCGTTCTCGAGATGTATCCACTCCGCAGAAAGCGGGTGTCTGAATGCGGGAAACTGGGCTCTAACAAAGTCGATGTCGAGATCTACCATCTCGCCAGATTAGCTGTCGTAGTTCGGCCCAGCCGCCGATTACCGGTACCTTTTTGTTCGTGAATCGAGCCACGACCAACACCGGCGAGCTGTGCGCCATCGGCGACTTCGCCTGGGACGTCCTGATCCGAACCAACCAAGAGCTTCTGAAGGGGGGCGATACCTTCGGCGAAGTCATGATGACACCCGGAGGCAGCGCAGCTAACGTAGCTGTCTGGGCCAGTAGGTGCGGGCTGAGCACTCACTTCGTTGGCAAGATCGGCCGCGACCGTTTGGGTCAGTTGGCCTACGAGAACCTTGCCGACGAGGGCGTGATCAGCCATCTGATCGCCTCCGATGCGCAACTGACAGGCTCAGTCGCAGTGTTCGTCGACCACACCGGTGAACGCTCCATGGTGTCTGGCCATGGAGCCGACTTCTTCTTGATGCCATCGGAGCTACCCCGCGATGTGATCACCTCGGCAACTCACCTGCACATGACTGCCTGGTCGTTCTTTACCGACCCACCCCGTTCGGCTTCGCGAGAGGCAGCCCGGATAGCTCAGAACTCTGGGGCCACGCTCTCGTTCGACCCTGGTTCGTTCCAGATGATCAACGACATGGGTGCGAAGTCGTTCTTGTCGGGAACCATCGACCTTGGCATCGATATCTTTTTGCCAAACAAGGAAGAAGGGGCGGCCCTTACCGGAGAGTCCGACCCAGAGGCGATCGCCGCCGCATTGGCCGACATCTACCAGGGGGCGCTCATCATGTTGAAACTCGACGCCGACGGTGCGTTGATCTACGAAGACGACAAGGCCACCCACATTCCCCCAGCCACCAACAACCTTGTTGATGCCACCGGCGCCGGCGACTCGTTTGCCGGAGCCTTCTTGGCCCGCTACCTAAGCGGGGACAGCACCGTCGATGCCGCTCGTTACGCAACCCGCATCGCGGCGTGGGTCATCGAGCACCCAGGAGCTAGACCCACAATTGGACCAGCGCTGCAGCGAATCCTTTGAAGGTCTAGTTAGTTAGTTAGTTAGTTAGGGCCATAGCCGCATACAGGGCCACCCCGTTGCCGAGCGCCGATTCGTTCACCCGCATCAGGTTCGAATGGTTGGGTGCAGCTGTGCGGAAGTCTTCGTCGTCTGGGCACACACCCAGAAACGCCATGGCCCCTGGCACATGTTGAAGCACGAATGAGAAGTCTTCTGCCCCCATTACGGGGCGAGGCATCGGCCTGAACATCTCTTCGCCAAGAATCTCACGGGTCACCGATCCGACCAGGTCGGCTTGACCGTGGTGGTTCACCGTGACCGGGTAGCCCTCCGTCACAGACGTGCTGCAGGCACAACCGTGGGCCGCCGCGGTGCCCTCGGCGACTTGTCCGATGAGGGCTTGCAGCGTGCCCCGAGTCGCCTCGTCGTGGGCTCGGATCGTGCCCTCCATGTAGGCCGAGGGCGGAATGATGTTGTTAGTGGTTCCGGCTTCGATGTGGGCGACGGTGATCAGGCCAGATCTAGTTGCGTCGACCGAGCGGCCAACCATGTTGTGGAGACCGGTGATTGTGGCGGCCGCGGCGGGAATGGGGTCGGCACACTGGTGCGGGGCCGATGCGTGGCCGCCCTTACCGTGAATGGTGATCTCCCACGTATCGGCACTGGCCATCAGGGCCCCGCCCTTGGTCACAACCAAGCCGTTCGGCATGCTCGTGAACACGTGTATGGCGAAGGCCCGATCGACGCCTTCGAGCACCCCTTCTTTGATCATGTGGTTGGCGCCAGCGTAACCTTCTTCGCCCGGCTGAAACATGAACCGGACCTTGCCTGTCAACGAATCCTTGTTGTCGGCGAGAAGCCTGGCCGCGCTCACCAGCATCGCCACATGCGCATCGTGGCCGCAGGCGTGCATTTTGGAATCGTCGATCGATTTGAAATCGGACGGATAGTCCTCATGTAGAGGCAGCGCGTCCATGTCGCCGCGCAACAGGACCGTTGGCCCTGGCCGGCCCGTATCGAGGTCGGCTACCACCGAAGTCGACGACTTACCCAGTGAGATGTCGAGGCCAAGACCTGTCAAGGCTTCGGTGATGCGGCTTTGAGTTTTGGGGAGATCTAGCCCGAGTTCGGGTTCGCGGTGCAAGATTCGCCGCAGTTCGATGGTGTCGGCGTCAAGAGATCTGGCGGCCACGGTGATGTCGGGCCCGATGTCGCCGCTGATGGATCCGCTGGAGGTCATGGGGCGACCGCCAAGGCCATCGCGACATGAAGGGCAACGCCGTTGCTAAACGCGGCTTCGTTGATCCTCATCAGGTTGGAGTGACACGGGGCCGCCGTTTCGGCGGTGAGGTCGTCTGGGCACACACCGAGGGTGGCCATAGCCCCGGGCACTCGTTGAAGAACATAAGAGAAATCTTCGGCGGCCATGCTTGCCGACGGCGCAACTTCGTAGAGGTCAGCGCCGAGCAACTCGGCGGCAACCGCGCCCACGAGGGCAGCTTGCTTTTCGTCGTTGATCGTTACGGGGTATCCAGGCGTGATCTGGGTAGTGCAAGTGCAGCCGTGTGCGGCCGCTACTCCGTTGGCAACCTCGGCCAATCGGCGCGTCAATGTGCTTCTGGTGTGTTCATCGTGAGCTCTGATGGTGCCAGCCAGGTATGCCGACGGCGCGATGATGTTGTTGGTAGTACCAGACCTCATCTGGGCCACAGTCACGACACCGGCGCGTGTAGCGTCGGTTGAGCGGCCAACCATGGTGTGAATACCCGTGATCGTCGCTGCCGCGGCCGGTATCGGATCAACGCACTGATGGGGAGCGGAGGCATGCCCGCCCTTGCCTGCAACAACGATTTCGAACTCGTCCGAACTCGCCAGTAGAGCCCCGCCCTTGGTTGACACGAGCCCGGCTGCGAGGTTGGGCGAGATGTGGATGGCGAAAGCACGATCGACCCCGTCGAGAACGCCTTCGCGAATCATGTACTCGGCTCCGCCGTAGCCCTCCTCCCCAGGCTGGAACATGAACCGAACTCTGCCGGTGAGCGAGTCGCGGTTCTCAGACAGGAGCCTCGCTGCACTGGCAAGCATGGCGACGTGAGAATCGTGCCCGCAAGCGTGCATCTTGCCATCAGATCGCGACTGAAACTCAGTTACGTAGTCCTCCTGAAGTGGCAGCGCGTCCATGTCGCCACGAAGAAGCACCGTCGGACCAGGTCTACCGGTGTCGAGGTCGGCTACAACAGAGGTTGTCTGTTCGCCAAGCGTGATATCGAGCCCAAGACCGGTAAGAGCTTCGGTGATGGCCTTTTGAGTCCTTGGTAGATCTAGGCCAAGTTCGGGATCGGCATGAATAGTGCGCCGCAACTCGATCGTTGAGTCCTGAAGCGATACGGCTGCGGCCAATACGTCGGAGCCTGCGTCGCCGAGGAGAGTCCCATCAAAAGTCATGCTCAAGACTGTCATGCCTAGGGCTGTCATGCCTAGGGCTGT
>JAADHX010000004.1 GCA_013151655.1 Actinomycetota bacterium | reverse complement strand
CGAACCTGTTGCGGATGCGACGGCGACAGGTAACCAGCCACCTCATCGCCCATGTGCAGCGCCGTGTGAATGAACCCCGAGTGCTTACCCGAGCAGTTGTTGTGCGCCGCGGTCGGGCTAGCGCCGTTGCGAACTAACGCATCGGCAGCCGGCCGATAGCTAGGGACTTGGCTCCCGCACTCGAGGTCGTCAACGCTCGCCCCCACTGCACCAAGCCACGCTTCGACTGCCGCAACGTGACCCTCCTCGCCGTTATGACTTGCACACGCCAATGCCAGTTCGACATCGGTCAGACCAGCGTTGTCGGCTGCGCCAGTCGTTATGAGCGGAATCGCCTGGAGGGGTTTGCACGCGCTCCGGGGCTGAGTCGGACGATCGGCAACACCCCACGATGCGACAACCTCACCCTTAGCATCGGACACGACCGCATCGACCCGATGTTTGCTCTCAACCCGGTTTCCTCTAGTTACTTCGACGGTTAGCGCAGCGTTAGTCACTGCGCCATGATTCCACGCAACGAACACGAACGGAACACCCAATGGCCAGCACCGACGAATCTCTCCAGTGGCACCACGTAGCCGACGCTCGCGACGTCGAACCCGGTCGAGTCAAGACGGTGGTCGCCGGCCACAAATCACTGTGTCTAGCCAACGTCGACGGCACGTTCGGAGCCCTCGATAACCACTGTCCGCATCAGGGCGGACCGCTCGGCGAGGGCTCGATTGAGAACGGTTGGTTGCGCTGCCCGTGGCACGGCTACGACTACGACCCACTCACGGGTCAACCGCCTGGCGCCTTTTCGGATGCGCCAGAGTGCTTCACGACCGAACTTCGCGGCACCGAAGTCTGGGTCGCTCTTCGGGCCGAAGTCCCTGCCGAACGAACCGTGTCCGATGTCCTCGTCGAAACCATGACCAACTGGGGTGTGACCCATGTATTCGGAATGGTCGGACACTCCAACCTTGGGTTCGCAGATGCGATGCGCCGGGCCGAAGAGCGTGGCGACCTCACGTTCATTGGAATCCGGCACGAGGGCGCAGCCGCATTCGCCGCCACGGCCTACGGAAAGCTCACCGGAATTCCAGGCGGCTGTTTCGGAATTGCAGGGCCGGGCTCGACCAACTTACTAACTGGTCTCTATGACGCGAAGGTCGACCGGGCTCCGGTGCTCGCGCTGTGCGGTCAGGTGCCTTCTAAGAACAAAGGCCGCGGTGCCTTTCAAGACATGGACCTTGAGGCCGCGTTCGCCGACGTTGCTGCGTTCTCTGAGTCTGTGCACTCGACCGCCGACCCGGCCGAGCTAATGACGCTCGCTTGCAAGACGGCGATCATCGAACGGGACGTAGCTCACCTCGTCCTGCCAGACGAAGTTCAGCCCATGGTGGTCCACGCCAACACGCCAGCCGGTAGTCCGACGGGACGTGTGGGCAGTCGGGCCATCGCCCCAGATGCTGAGGTGCTTGAGGCGGCCGTGGCGATGATTGCCGCTGCTCGTCGGCCTCTGATCATTGTTGGAGCCGGCGCCAGGGAAGCCAAGCACAACATCATCTCGTTGGCCGAACAGATTGGCGCTCCGGTGGTTACCACGTTCAAGGCCAAGGGCCAGATAAGCGACCATCACCCGCTCGGCTGCGGTGTGCTTGGCCGCAGCGGCACACCGATCGCTTCATGGTTCATGAACGAGTGCGACCTTGTCGTCGCTTTCGGGACGTCGTTCTCGAACCACACTGGCATCGCTGCGTACAAGCCAATCGTCCAGATCGACCAGGACCCGATGGCGCTCGGACGATTCCATCCAGTCGAACTTCCGGTACAAGGCGATTGCGGTGTGACCGCTGGTTTGTTGTCGACAGCACTGGATCATGCCGACACTCAAGGCGTCGATCTGCGCGACGAGGTCGCCCAACGTTGGTCAATCTGGCGAGACGAGAAGGCGAGTCGAGTCACCGACAACGAAGGCCACGGAATCGGCAGCGCTGCGGTCATGGCCGCCCTTGGCCGGGTGGTGCCTTCCGATGCCGTCATGCCCGTCGACCTTGGCAACAACACCTACGCGTTCGGGCGCTACTTCGAGGTCACCGATCAGACCGTTCTGATGTCTGGCTACCTCGGATCCATCGGGTTCGGCTTCCCGGCCGCGATGGGCTCGTGGGCCGCTCTTCAAGCCCAGGGCAGCAGTCGCAAGGTGGTGTCGGTAAGCGGCGATGGCGGCTTCGGTCAGTACGCCATGGAGCTGACCACGGCGGTCAAATACGACATGGACATCACCCACGTGCTGCTAACCAACAACGAACTCGGCAAGATCTCCAAGGAGCAACGCGCCGTCGACTACGACGTCTGGCAAACGTCGCTCCACAACCCGAACTTCGCCGAGTTCGCCCAATTGTGCGGGGCCAAAGGCATCCGAGTCACCGACCAGGCCAACCTCGACGACGCAATCGCCGAAGCCATCGCCCACCCAGGCCCAGCCTTGGTCGAGATCATGACCGACGCCCTCCTCGTCTAACCCACAGCGACTTTCCCGAACCTGTGTCGAGGATCGTCGCTATGACGACGTTTCTAGACACAGGTTGCATTGTTGGGCGCACATGGCGGTGGGAATGGCTGACTTGGCTGGTTCGCCAACACGTAGGATCGCGAGATGGCACTGGCTGAAGACACGTTGGCTGGTCGGCTCATCTCTTTGATGCCGTCCGGGGTTGATCACTGCTCAATGCGACACATGGTCGAAACGAGCGAACAAATCACGGTGCGAAACGGTGTGGTCGACCCGTTGCATACGGCCGTCGACGGTGGCGTTCTTGTCACCATCTGGGTTGGCGACGGACATGGCTACGCGGCGACGAGTGATCTGACCGACACTGGCCTGCAATCGGCCATCGACCGAGCCACCGTTTGGGCTCATCGAACAGCCGGTGTCGGCGCGGTTGCGGCACCGGTTGAAGCTGGCTTGTCGGGCGAGTACCACTCCCCCGTCGCCAAATCGTGGTCGGAGTCGAGCTTGTCCGACCGCCTCGATCTGCTCCGTCTGCACGAATCGAAACTCCGAAGCGACGACCGGATTGTCGACACTCACGCTGGGCTCAACTGGCGACGAGTCGAATCGGTCTTCGTAAGCAGCGACGGAGCCGTCATCCATCAATCGCAAGACCACGTGGTGCCTGAGATGCGGGTGGTTGCTTTCGAAGACGGCCTCACCCAGATCAGGTCCTTCGGTGGTGAATCCTCGGCAGGTCAAGGTGGGCTCGAAGTTCTCGACCGCTTCGGCTTTGCTGACGCCGCGCCGGGCATCGTCGAAGAAGCCATCGAGCTTCTGAGTGCCCCAAACTGCCCCACCGGCACGATGGAACTCGTGCTCGCCCCCGATCAGATGACTCTCCAAATCCACGAGTCGATCGGCCACCCGCTCGAGCTCGACCGAATTCTTGGCGACGAACGTAACTACGCGGGTACGAGTTTTGTCACTGCCGACATGTTTGGTTCGTTCCACTACGGATCCGAACTTCTTAACGTGACCTTCGACCCGACGGTCGCGGGCCAGATGGCTAGTTACGCCTTCGACGACGAGGGCACGAAGGCCGAGCGCCAATATCTCATCCGAGACGGACTTCTTGTTCGTCCGCTTGGCGGGGCACTCAGCCAGCAGCGTGCTGGCATGGATGGCGTCGCCAACTCCCGTTCATCAGTCTGGAACCGGGCGCCAATCGACCGTATGGCGAATCTCAACGTCGAACCTGGCGACAGTTCGTTCGACGACATCATCGGCAACATCGAGAACGGGGTGTTCCTCGAGACCAACACATCGTGGTCAATCGACGACAGCCGAAACAAATTTCAGTTCAGCTGCGAACGAGGCACCGTCATCGAGAACGGCGAGCTAACCACCGTTGTTCGCAACCCGAGCTACCGAGGCATCTCACGTACATTCTGGAAAAACCTCTCCGGCGTCGGTGACCCATCGACGCTCAAAGTCATGGGGCTCGCCAATTGCGGAAAGGGCGAACCCAACCAAGTCATCTGGGTTGGCCACGCATCGCCGCCGTGTCGATTCTCCGACGTTGAAGTATTTGGAGCCGAATCATGAGCAACGCGACTTCCGACACGGTTCGCGACGTACGGACCTACATCGACGACCTCTCCGAATACGCCACATCGCATCTCACCGGCGACGAGGTCTTGCTTGCGTCGTTCGACGGTGAGGACAGCGACTTCGTTCGATTCAACGGGGGCAAGGTTCGCCAGGCCGGATCGGTACAGCAGCTATCGGCCGACCTCGACCTCTCCGAAGGTGCGCGTCACACAACCGCCACGGTCGGCCTATCGGGCCAAGCCGACTCTGACAAGGCTGCTATCGCCCGGGCGCTGAGCACCATGCGAGAACAGCGGGCCGTTGTTCCAGACGATCCGTACTTCATGTACTCGACCGACGTTGCGTCGTCTGAGCACACGAATCCTGGCAGCGCGCCCGACGGCGCCGGCATCATCGACAGCGTCACCACCGAGGCAGGCGCCGATGACCTCGTCGGCATCTGGGCGTCGGGGCGACAGTTCTCGGCCTTTACAAACTCACTCGGCCAACGCAACTGGTTCGACAGCAACACCTTCAACCTCGACTGGTCTTTGTACCTGCACGCCGACAAGGCCACCAAGCAGGGCTACGCCGGCTTCGAGTGGAACGACGAGGCGTTCGCCGCGAAGGTCGCGACGCAGCGGCTTCAGCTCGATGCGCTTCGACGCGACCCAATCACTCTCGACCCAGGCGACTACCGCACCTATCTCACGCCCAGTGCCGTCAAAGAGCTGACCGACATGTTGTCTTGGGGCGGTTTTAGTCTCCGAGCTCATCGAGCCATGGACGCGCCGCTTTTGAAGATGGTGACCGAAGGAGTGTCGTTCGCTCCGATGCTGACCATCACCGAGAACACGTCTGGTGGTGTTGCGCCCAACTTCGAAGGCCAGGGGTTCTTGCGGCCCGATGCGGTGCCACTCATCACCAACGGCAAGTTCGCGAGCCATCTTGTGTCGCCTCGATCGGCCAAGGAGTTCGACGTACCGACCAACGGCGCATCGTCGTGGGAAGCACCGCACTCGATCTACATGGATTCGGGCGATTTGGCGACTGACTCGGCCATGGCCGAGCTCGGCACTGGGTTGTACGTCGGAAACCTCTGGTACCTGAACTTCTCGGACCGCGCCAACTGTCGCACCACAGGCATGACGCGGTTTGCGACGTTCTGGATCGAAAACGGCGAGATCGTCGCCCCGGTCACGGCCCTGCGTTTCGACGACACGGCTTTCGGCCTTTTCGGCGACCGGCTCGAGGCCCTAACCGACACGAGCGAGGTGCTCCTCGATCCTGAGAGCTACGGCGCTCGATCAACGAACTCGGCCCGCCTCCCCGGCGCCCTAATCAACGACATGCGCTTCACCCTGTAACGGTGCGCGAAACCCACCCAAAGCGGGCAACCCACGCTGAGGACCGGGCCGGCTTAGCCGGTCGGGAACGAAGCGCAAATGTGCGTATGAGCGAAAGCGAAGCTGTCGCGAACTAGCACCAAAAGGTCAGTCGCGGAGCTTGGAGAGCAGGCGCAAGATCTCGAGGTAGATCCAGACGACGGTGATGAGCAGGCCCATCGCGGCGTACCAGTCTTGCCAGCGTTCGTGTGGGTGCCGGTTGAGCTGGTCGATGTAGTCGAAGTCGAGAAGCAGGTTGAGTGAGGCGATGCCGACGATGACCAGCGAAATGCCGATTCCGATCGGGCCGCTGCTGTGGAGGAACGGAATCGAGCTTCCGAAGGCACGCAGCACCCAGCTGAGCAGGTAGGTGACCATGATTCCCATGGTTGCGCTGACGATGACTTTGCGGAGCTTGGGTGTGACCCGGAGCCGTCCGCTGGCGTACATGAACCACATTCCGGCATAAATCGATGCCGTCAGTAGGCCTGCTTGGAGCACGATTCCGTCGTAGGCCGACTCGTAGTAGCGAGAGATTCCACCAACGAACAGACCCTCGACGACTGCATACAGCGGCGCTGTCAGCGGCGACACTGTTGGCTTGAATGCCGTGAACAAAACGATTCCGAGACCGACGAATGCGAGGCCTATGAGCAGGCCAAAGCCCACACGACCACCAAGCCACCAGCCGCCACCGAATGCCACGGCGAACACCACAAACGTGGCAGCAACGGCAGCCCATGTGTCGGACACGCCGGATTCAGTTATCGGCGAACCAGGGCCGTCGTCGAACCCAACGCTTCCCGGGCTGCGTCCCTGGGAGAACGCGGCCCTGGTGAGCATCGGGTTGCTCGATGGACGCTCTAGTAGTGAGCCTGA
>JAADHX010000486.1 GCA_013151655.1 Actinomycetota bacterium | reverse complement strand
GTCCGCGCGACGATACAGTCAGCGGCGAAATGGAACGATTCGGGTTTGTCGGACTGCCCAATGCGGGTAAGTCATCACTGTTCAACGCACTCGCGGGCGGGGGAGCGTTGGCTGCGCCGTACGCGTTCGCCACCACCGACCCCAACGTTGGGGTTGCGAAAGTTCCTGATCCGAGGCTTGACCAATTGGCGGTGATGTCGAAGTCGAAAAAGGTTGTGCCCGCAACGACCCAGTTTGTAGACATTGGTGGCCTTGTTGAAGGTGCGTCACAGGGAGAAGGACTTGGCAACAAGTTTCTAGCCGGAATCCGTGAAGTAGACGCTCTCACTTTGGTTCTTAGGGCTTTTCCAGACACCGATGTTCCGGGTCCGAGTGATCCGATTGAGCACCTGCGCATCGTCGAGATCGAGTTGACTCTGGCCGACCTCGAATCGGTCGAGTCGCGAATCGACCGACGCCGAAAGGCCTTGAAGGCCGACCCTCGCGACGCCGATTTGTTGGCCGAAGTCGACGCCTTAGGTGTGGCCCTCGACTTGTTGAGCGAGGGAACTCCGATCTTTCGGTCCGACATGTCCGCCGACCGCCGGGCTGCGCTGAAAACCCATCAGCTGCTCACCAACAAGCCAGTGATGGTTCTGGTCAACATCGGCGAGGACCAGCTCGACGAAGGCGAGGCTATTGCGGCCCGCGTGGGCGCCGAGTTTGCCGGGGAAGCCGACATCTTGCCCATTAGCGTTCAACTTGAGGCCGAGGCCGCGATGCTCGAGCCCGACGAGCGCCAGGAGATGCTCGAGGGTTTGGGTCTCGGCGAAGGTGCCTTGCCCAGGTTCGTGCGGGTTGCCTACCAGGCGTTAGGTCTGCGAACATTTCTGACGACCGGCGAGAAAGAGTCGAGAGCATGGACTTTCCACGCCGGATCCACCGCTCCGCAGTGCGCCGGACGTATCCACACCGACTTCGAACGAGGGTTCATTCGGGCCGAGATCATTCGTTGGGATGAGCTGCTCGAGCTCGGATCGTGGTCGGCAGCCAGAGACGCTGGCAAGATGCGGCTTGAAGGTAAGGACTACATCGTCGAAGATGGCGACGTGGTCGAGTTCCGGTTCAACGTTTGATCGAGTAGTGGCCGATGGCATGGTTGGTTAAAGAGGGTCAAGTAGTCGCCAGCCTTGAGATCGCCGACAGCCGATCCGCCCGGCGCCGCGGGCTCCTTGGGCGAGACAGCCTCGATGGGGCCTTCCTCATTTCGCCAGCGCGTTCGGTTCATTCTTTCGGCATGCAGTTCGATCTCGATGTGGCTCTAGTCGACTCGTCCGGACGCGTAGTAGCTATACGACCCCTTCCAAGGCGCAGAGTTGTTCGTCCCCGTCGCCACGTTTCGGCCGTCGTCGAAGCACGTCGCGGCGCGTTTGCCAAGTGGCAAGTTCAAGAAGGCGACGTCGTCGAGTTCCGCCAGTGATGGGCAAGCTCTATGTCGTCGCCACGCCAATTGGAAACCTCGGCGATATCACCGTCCGTGCCGTCGACGTTTTGTCGAGTGTCGAAGCGGTTGCCTGCGAGGACACTCGGCACTCAGGGCGGCTGCTCCGACATATCGGCGCCAGACCAAACCAGCTCATTCGATCAGATGCCCACACCGAACAGCGGGCATCGACGAGGGTGATTGAGTTGTTGGACGCTGGTCACGACGTAGCCGTTGTCAGCGACGCGGGGACACCTGGCGTTAGCGACCCAGGTACCTCGCTTGTTGCTGCGGTAGTCGAGGCCGGGTTCGAGGTGGTACCGCTACCAGGCCCCTCGGCTGCGTTAGCTGCCCTGGTTGCGTCAGGACTGCCAACGGAGCGATTCGTGGTGGAGGGCTTCTTGCCCCGTAAGGGCCGGGCGAGGCAAGAGATTCTCAGTGATCTAGTTGCTGAACCGCGCACCGTCGTGATCTACGAATCGCCACGGCGGCTCGGTGCCACCCTCGTTGAGTTTGCTGAACTGTTCGGCGATCAGCGCATGGCTTCGATTAGTCGCGAGTTGACCAAACTTCACGAAGAAACGTTCCGCGGAACGTTTTCCGAACTCGCTGCTCATTTCGACGGGGTCGTGAAAGGCGAGATCGTGATCGTCATCGGCCCTGCTCCACCGCCAGAGCCGGCGACCGTCGAAGTTGTGACAGAACATCTAGAGAAGTTGGCCAGCGCAGGTAGCGACCGTCGATCTGGGGTTGCTGCAACAATGGCAACTCTGTCGGCCCCAAAACGAATGGTCTACGAAGCATCCCTAGCGGTCGACTGGCCAGACCTCACGGTTTGAGCCTCGCAACTGCGCCGAATCAGTTGTGCCTCGGAGTAGTTGGTATGGCCGAACTACTGATGCGTACTCGGTGATCTGGTTGACTTCGTCTTTGGTCAGACCGACGAATCGGCAACCAACCCTAAAGCGGTTGCCCTCCTGATTCGAAGTCTGATTTCGGACGACTGCCTGAAGGTCAAGCGTGCTAGCCCCACCGCGAGCATCGGGTAGGCGAAGGCGCAGGTGGACCCGGCTGCCCGGAGCTAGAAGAGCGGTTGTAACCAACCCTGCACCCGCGGGGGTGAGGTCGCGGACTTTCACGAGTTGGCCATCGGCATAGCCGCCAAGATCGGTGTCGACCCTATAGAACGACCGGTGTTGACGGCGTCGGACAAACACGCCAAGGACCTGTAGAGCCAGCCACAAGATGGCTGCGCCGATTAGCGCCGACGCAATCAGTGCCAATCCTTGCATTGATGACAAAGGCCAACCGATGAGGGCGTCGAGCATTCTGACCCCGAGCACAACCTCGAGAACAAGGGTCATCGCCGTGAGTAGCTTCAGGTGCTCTATGACATCAAGACCGCCCTCGTCAACACCGGTTCTTTCTACCGGCGCAAATCGTTTGTGGATTCCGATTAGGACGGTCAGCAGAGCCTTGAGATGGATCTCGAACGTCAACATACGTCGCGCCGCAGTTTCACCGAATCGGAGACGTCCTCTCGACAACGCAACCGCGGCCAACGATCGTGCGATGAACGCTGGAGCCCAGAACATGGCGAGGCCGAGAACCGATGCGTCGAGAGGGATCAACCCGGTCCATAGAACCGTGAGCAAGACCAAGAAGTATCCGAGATCGACGGCGGCCTGGACGTAGTCGAGAAGGAGTTGTGTGAAGCACCAGCGTTGCTCGCGCAACAATCCGTGCGCGGAAAGCGGGTGGTCCGCGGTGCGAACCACTCCGACGTGGCCTCGAGCCCAACGTTCGCGTTGGCGAAGGAAAGCCGACAAATTGTGAGGCGCCAAACCCTGAACGATCGGTTCGGCGTGGTACCGAGTCGACCAGCCGAGGGAGTGCAACCTCACTGTGGTTTGAAGCTCGCCGGTGGTCGAGTTCGTGGCGACGCCACCAACCGATGCCAATGCGACTCGACGAACCAGACTTGCTGAACCTTCCCAGAGTGCGCCGCCCAGATGGCCACGGGCTGGGCCAAGCACTTCGTTGGCGTAGCTGCGCTCATGGCGATTCGGAGACGAATGCAGGATCGAATCACGGTTCAGGTACTCCATCGGAGTCTGGACAATGGCAACGCGGTTGTCGTGGAAGTAGCCCGCTATGGCGTGGAGAGCGTCAGGCAGAGGTACCTGGTCGGCCTCGAGCATGAACAGCAACTCTGCTGTTGAGCTATTGATCGCGTGGTTTAACGCACCAGCGCGAGCACCGGTCGTGTCTTCGCGGTGAAGATAACTAGCACCAAGCTCAGCCGCTAGATCGCGCATCTCGGGTCGGCCGCCGTCATCGACCAGGAGCGTATTGTGCGGATAAGACACAGCGTTGCAGCCGAGCAGCGTTGCTCTGACCACTTGTACCGGCTCGTGGAACGTAGTGACCACGATGTCGACGCTCAGCACCTCGCACAGTTCGGGTCTGGTGGTTTTGGGCACCGTCCACAAAACGCGAACGTCGACAACTAGACGCATCAGCGTCCACGATTCAAGGGCAAACAGGGCAACGAACAGCCACAGCGCCGACTTGCCACTAGTGCTTGTCACCCGCCAGGCGAGGTACACCAGTGTGCTGGCGATAGCGAAAGAACTGACCACACGGACCAGACCTTGTCGCTCCCAAAGCGGGCGCGACAACGAAACACGGGTGGACTCGCTGTTACTCGGGGCAGTTGACATCTACTGCACATGTCGACCGCGTGGGACCGTTGCAGAAGAAGTTTTCTTGAATCTGTGAGCCGTTCTCGGCCTCAGAGTCAGGCCGCCAACACCTCAAGAACATCGTCGGCGAGGGTACGGGTCATAGCGCCATCGAGGCGCGCCACCGAAATACGGAGGCCCTGCATCGAGTCGGCCCCGAGGGGATCGCCCGTAGCTACCAACCAGCCCCGATCGAACAACATCGAGGTCGCCTGCTCCTGGTCTGGGACCGGAACCCACACCCACGGCCCAGCCTGACTATGACTGGCGATGCCGCGTGCGCGAAGCTCGGCGATAAGCGCCAGACGTCTGCTCCCGTTGGTACGAGTCGTGAGAGCGAGCCGCTGACTGGCACCAGGGTGAGCCAACAACTCATCGACGATGCGCCTAACCAGCGGGCTCAGCGGGCTGCCCAGCCGTTCGACCCGCCCGCGGACCCTGGCCACCGTGACCGGATCGCCGGCGATGGCCGCGATTCCGAGACGGCTCCCAAACATCGGCTCGAACGAACGCACGGCAGCCCAACGAGCTCGGTCAGGATCGGCGATTGGTTCGTAAGGAACCCCAGCCAGCGGTCCGAGTGGATCCCACTCGATGAGAGATACTTCTGGTGCCGCTCTAAGAATCGTCCGAAGCTCCGAAGCCCGAGTCGGGTCGATCACAGATCCGGTGGGATCATGACCTCGCGGCGTAATGATGCACGCAGCCACCTTGGGCAGGATCTCACCGAGAGCAGCAGGTATCGGGCCTCGAGCGTCTACCTGCACAGGAACAGGCTGAAGCCCGTTCAGATACAGAACATCGGCCATCTCGACCGATGTCGGATCCTCGACCGCCACCCGGTCGCCTGGTAGAAGCTGCGAATCGAGAATTCGATCGAGGGCCTCTCTGGCCGAACCCAGGACAACCACGCCAGAAGTGATGATGCCGTCGTTCTCGAAATCCTTCACCAGGCGGTCCTCGAGATCGACAGGTCCAGGAGCGACAAGCCGGTCGGCCAGATCGTGCAGAACCTGGGTAAGCGTCGGCGCGATTTCGTCTTGGTGGCGGGTGCGAGTGAGATCGCGAACATTGGCAGGCAACGGCGGCGCCGGCGGAGTCTCGATAGGCGGCCGCTGATACACGCGCGTGCCACCGCGTCCGTGTGTCGAAATGACCCCACGCTGTCGGAGCTGGCGATACGCGGAAGACACCGTGCTCGGGCTCACGATGAGCTGATCTGCGAGCGCGCGCACCGTCGGAAGCTTGGCCCCGGGTTCTAGCCGGCCTTCACGGATAGCGTTCTCGATGCTGTCGCTGATTTCGGTGGCCCGGTGACCGGACACTCCTGCTTGAGCCATGTGAGGCGAGAGTACCCAATCGGTGGGACGCGCTGGTGGTTGGTCAGCCGATCTGGCGATTCGCCACAAAAGGTAACTGCGGACTCTGCAAACCTTTGCCAAAAACCACGTGCCGTCCACGACCCAGTTCCTTCGCGCGGTACATCGCAGTATCGGCACTACGCAGAAGGCTGTCGGCATTGGTTACACCAGGGCGTGCCACCGAGATGCCCACGCTCATCGACATGAACCAGTCGGCGCCGTCGAGTTCGATTGGTTCCTCAACCGAACGAAGTAACCGCTCCGCGAACCGTTCAGCATCGTCGAGCTGATCGAAGTGTTCGCACAACACCACAAACTCGTCGTCACCCATTCGGCCAATGGTGTCGCCTGGTCGAATCGAACGGGCAAGGCGTTCGGCCACGCCCGCTAAGAGGCGGTCGGCGATGTCGGCACCGACGGCTGTGTTGACGACGTCGAAGAAGTCGAGATCCAGAACCAACAGCCCAACCCGCTGGCCAGTGCGCGTCGCCCTCGACAACGCGACCTCAAGGCGGTCATAAACCAACACCCTGCCCGGAAGACCAGTAAGAGGGTCGTGAGTTGCCGCCCAGCGAAGTTCGGCATCGGTTCGATCGCCAGCAATAGTCCGAGCGACAGCCGTCCATGTTGTTGGCTCGCCGCCGCCTCTGCGGCTCGCGGGACCATCGGGTTGCGCGTCGTCGCTGTTTTGGGTTGGCTCGCCGCCGCCACTGCGGCTCGCGGGACCATCGGGTTGCGCGTCGTCGCTGTTTTGGGTTGGCTCGCCGCCGCCACTGCGGCTCGCGATGAGCGCGATCGACATTGGGCGCTCGT
>JAADHX010000161.1:1093-7543 GCA_013151655.1 Actinomycetota bacterium | reverse complement strand
CGGATGAAGCATCCACTGAAAGAGGTGCTGCCAGCTCCCATGAACGACACCCACGAAACCCCACGCTGCCCTTCGCTCATACCTGCGACGACGGCGACGCATTGCTTGCTTGTCGGGGTACGCCATCCCCGGACCATGACACAGGACCCGACGACGAGCAAGTTCCTCGACATCCACGTGCCACCGGCACAACGGTGGTGGCTGCTACGTCCTGGCCTCCCTCCACGCTGCGCGCTGCTCCGATGACCTCGGCTCCGGCGTCTTCATCTGGACGCGGTGTGGCCGCGAGCCTCAGCCCGCGAGGAACGGCCCCAGGCACGACGCCGTGAACCGCTCGCCAACGAGCGCGCACGAGCCGGCATGTTCCGGTGGAGACAGGTGATCCCGGAGGGTCAAGACCTCACCGGTCGGAGTCTCTTGAGCAACTGGCGGATAGCGATCGCCCAACCGATACCGAACGCAAGCACCGCGAGCCAGAAGCCCACCGGGCCGCTCACTTGACCCCACCAGCCGGTCGCGTAGTAGAGAAACCAGACCGACACCATGGCGAATGAGATGCCCAGCGGGATCCAACCGACGCGGTCACCGCGCAGAACCAACACCAGCGATGCCAAGGGCAACGCGATGAAGCCGATCAGCGCTGACCTGCCGACCCAGTCGAAGGTCGCAAGTTCAACAACATCGGCCCACATGGCATCAAGAGCGTGCGCGATATCCACAACCATGAACCGTAGCGACCACGACGACTCGGTCCCCTCCGTCAGACCAGACAGACCCGACCGTGAGAGCAGCACTGCCGGAGCCGACGAGAGGTGGCATGAGCCGCCGGTTCCGAATGCGGCCTGGACTCTTCATGTAGCACATCGGGAAGGTTCGACGACCGAGGCGGTTCGTCGACCTGCGGGGCATGACGGGCTAAGAAAGGTCGAAAGCGGGATACCTCGCCGGCATCTCATCGCTGCGACGGTTCCCCGTGGTTGTCCGTCTTCCTAGACGTCACCGCTGGTCGTTGATCGCTTTGATAGTGTCGATGGAATTGGTGAGGTATGGGGTGAATCGGCCCTGGGTTTGATCGAGACTCTGATGTTCCCCGGACCGGTTCACCTCCGTGGCTCAGCCTGTCGGGTGGCCAGAAAGCCAACCGTAGGTTCTCTACGCCTTGGCCCTGGGCTGAAACCGTGACCACACAAGCCATCCAACCGCAATCGACGGCGCAAGCAGTATCGTCAGCTCGACGGCACCGACGGCTCCGGAAAACCCCAGTACTGACGCGAGCAGGAACCATGCGAGCAGCGCCGAGAGCACTGACGCTAGCCATCGTGCCATTGTGAGCCTCCCACGTTGATCCGACCGTTCCACAGTCTCCAGTTTGGCAGCCTACGAGCCGTGCGACCAGCTGTGGCGGTCACGTCCGTACCGATAGGCCCGAGTCCGAGGGTAGCCGGAGTTGTGGCAGCCATATCGGACAACGCGGTACTCGAGGTGATGCTGTGTGAAGACACATCAAGGGATTCCACCAACCTGCGACAACGCTTCGACCGTGCCCCTGACCGGGAGATTCTCCACCTACCGACGTTCGTCGCTTCGTGAACCTTCGGTGACACACGTCCAACGCGCGTCCTTGCGCTCGCAGCAGCACCACCGAGGAGCGGCAAGCATGTTGTATCTCGCTGTCGGAGGGAGGATTGCATCCCCAGGTACTCGCGACCCTTCGGAGCCCTGATTGGTGCTTGTCTATCCGCCATCGCCGCCGGCGGTCGGACGGACGAAGCGGCGGGCCATGTGCGCTGCCGGGGACGGCACCTTTGGCTGCGCGAACGATTCGGCGGCGTCAGGAGTCGTCTGCCGGACCGGTGTCCTGGGCAGGTACCTTCTCAGGATCGTCCCGCCACACCACGTATGAGTAGATGACCAGGTAGACGATCCCGACGACTGTCAGGGCAACCAGCGTGTAGAAGGCGGCTTTCCCGCTGATGAGGGCAACGATGAGGGTCACCAGGCCGACGCCGACGAACACGCGGCCCCCCACCCGATGCGTCTTGACCCACGAGACCTTCGAGCTGAGCGTCCACGGTGTCCGGATGCCCACGAACCAGTTCGGCCGGAACTTGCCCATCGCGCCGCCCAGGATCACGAACAGGACCGCCATCGCACCGACCTCCAGGCGATCCCTCGGCACGGCCCCCTGATTGGAGATCGCCAGAACGGCCACGACGAAACTGAAAGCCATCGAGACGACCACGACTGTGCGTACCAGCATGTAGGTCCCGGCGAAGCTGGAGTAGTTGGGACGAGCCGGGTCGATGCGAGGAAGGCAACGCAATGCCAGATACACCGCCAAGGTGACCACAGGAGGCAGCAGCAGCCCGACGAACTTCCCGGCGTAGCCGTCCACCACGCCGGCGGCGTTCCAATGCACCGGGATGCGATCAGGCAAGGTGGGCCATTTGACGGCCGCCCATACGAACATGGCGGCGATGACACCAAGCTGCACATACTCCCACTTGTTGGCGCGTGTAGACATCTCAGCTCTCCCTTGGTATCTCGTGGTGTCGATCGTCGGATTCCGTCTCGAACAAGGCGATCACCGCAGCGGCGGCGTCCTCGAACACACCCGTGTTGATCGAGTACACCACCATGTTGCGATTCCGTTCCGAAACGATCAATCCCGCATCGCGAAGAACGCCGAAGTGGCCGGACATCGTCGACTTCGCCAGGTCAAAGTGGTCTGCAAGTTCGCCGGCCGTCAAGTCGCCAGCCTTGAGAAGATCCAGAATCCGCCTTCTCGTCGGATCCGAAAGAGCCCGCAGGGTTCGATTGATGTTCATCGGCAGGCATACCCTATTTCGGTAACTACCGAAATAGTACCGGAACCGTACCTCCCCCGCAACAGAACGGCATCCCGATCGGTGCGCGGCGCACACACGGCCCGACAGACACAACCCGTCGCCCTCCTCACGGGCCTCAGGCACTGCCGATTCAAGTATCCCAACTCCACAAAACCGGGGACAGACCAGTCTCCACCGAACCCAGGGCGGTTCATGATGACGAGCAACTGCCGAGGGGCACAACCCCATTTGCACCACTCAACGAGACACTGCCTTTGTTTCTCGATACCTCGCGGACTCTCGTGTGCGCCACCGGTGACAGGTCACCCTGTCCTTGCCCAGAAGCAAGTTGGGGCCTTTCCGCCCGGCGTCGGGTGCTCAGCGGTCGGGTCTCCACATCCATCCGGTGTCGAGGAGCTCACTGTCGCCCCTGTCCCACCCAACGCCTCCCCACACGATGAGGTCGGATCCTGCCCACGTGACCGCGCTGCCCTCGTCTGCGACGTTGGGCGGTTCATCCAATGGGAACCATCGGCCCGCGGGTACGTCGAACACCCATCCCTCGTAGTTGAGGAGCAGTTCGGAACTCCCTGCGGTGTAACCCGTGAACCCAGCTCTTCGACCAGGTGAATCTGGCAGAGGTTGCCACACTCCTGAGACTGAGTCCAGGATGCCTCCATATGGGTAGAAGCGTCCATAGTTGTTGACCTCACCGCCGTCCGAGCTACCGACCGATGGGTTGATGACGCGCCCGGCAGCCGAGTACCAGGTCGGACTCCAGCCGATGACCTCCGAGTCTGGGAGTCGACGCCAGGTTCCGCTCGCCGCGTCGTATGCAGCAGCCCGGTAGAACGCGGGATCCGCAGAGCCCGGTTGTGGCACGGCTTCGATTCCGAGGAGCACGAGTTCGTCGCCCGTCCACACCATCGTCCGGTCGAACGACGGCTGGAGCGGATCTGCGGGAAGCTTTAACCACTCGCGTGTCTGGGGGTCGAACAACAGGTCTGAGCCGACGCCGAGCTCCTGTGTGGACTGGTAGAGAACGAGCACGTCGCCCATCTCCCCGAGCGCAGCCGGACTCGGCGCACTTCTGGGCATCGGCAAACGTTCCCAGCTGTCCTCGTCGGGATCGTACGCGAGAAACGCCGTCTCGGAACCCGGTCTTGCCTCTAATCCGTACACCCAGAGATACACGACACCCTGATGAACGAGCCCGGACCCGTAGCCGAGCGGTACAGGTGCTGGAGCGATGTCCCGCCACTCTCCGGTCACCAGATCGAACGCGGCACCATCGCGAAGGGCAGGTACATCAGGTGACACGCAACGCGTACCAGGCGGGCACGGCGCCGCGTCGCTTCCACCGATCACCAGCAGCTCGCCGCCCGTCCAGAATGCGTATGCGGCCTCTCGGCCGCCGAGCGGACTTACCGGCATCGGTCGCCACACGCCCTCGGGCGTCGATCGAACAGGGTCTTCGACCGAATCAGGGGCCATCGCAGACGGAGTCGAGTTGGAGGTCGCTGCGATCACCCGGTTCTCGCGGTCGATCCACCGGATCAGGACGGTCCGGATCTCTTGTGGGTCCGACACGTCGGGAACCTCGAATCGTCCATTCTCGATGTCGCTCCGGTCTGCCGTGAGGACTATCTGTCTGCCGCCGGAGAGCCGCATAGTCACCTCTGCTGTCTCTGCGCCGCTTACACCGACGAGGACGATCACGGAACCGGGTTGATCGGGTGACAGGGCGCGAGTGCTCGTTGTCGGACCCCAAGCAACACGGACTTCAGCCAGAACCCGCCCACCATCGGACGCGGGCACCGCCAGGACGTCCAGCGGCACACCAACACCCTCCTGGGAGAGCCGGACCCACACAGGCCCCGAAGCCTCCACCTGAGCTTCTGGCCAAGCGGCAGGTGACTGCCAACCAAGGACCTCCTTGGCAAAGGCCACCGCAAGTTCAGAGGGTTGTCCCTGGCGCGATCTTTCGGGCCATACATGAGTTTCTCCCAGAGACACGGGGGGCAGATCCGACGTCTCTGGAGCGCTCGCGGACGGGGATACACCTGGTTGGGCAAAGAGCACAAGTGTGCCAACGATCACGAGCATCGCAGCGACTGCGGCCACGAGCGCCGGTCGCCAGTTGCGTCTGGGCCGCGGCGCCCCAGGAATCGGCTCCTGTGCCAGGGAGTCCCTCATCCGTTCTCCTGCATTTCGAAGAGCCCTATCAGCGTCCATCAGAACCCTCCTTCGAACGGGCCGAGGCGATCCGCCAACGTGCGACGCGCCCGCTCCAGATGTGTCTTCACTGTCTCTTCGCCACAGCCGAGGATCTCGGCAACTGCGCGTCGCGGGAGATCATCCAGATACGTGAGCGCAACCACCTGTGCCTGGCGACGTGGTAACCGGCGCACCTCGCTCCACACGTCCAACCCGGCATCCAAATCCATGTGACCAACGCGACGCGCCTGCGAGTTCAACCGAAACAGCGCCCTCGTCTCGGCTACAACACGACGGAACCTCGAGACAGAACGATTCGCCACAATCCGGCGCACCCACGCGCCGGGATTGTCAAGCCGGCCAACGCGATCCCATTCCCGGAACGTGACCAAGAACGCGTCCTGTGTCAGCTCTTCACCGGCCGACCGGCTCCCAGACAACACGATCGCCAAACCAAGAACCGCTCGATACTCACCGCGAAAGAACCGCTCGAAGTCCTCCACACCCCGGACAACCGGCACATCTTCCACTCGAGTCCCTTCACACACCACGAATCGTGCAATCACATGAAGTTAATCGCATCAGCATGCTCTCTTGGGGGACAAGTATCGCCACATTCCCCCTCCAGTCTTCTCGAGAGGAAACTCCCTTCGGCAGGGCGACTCAGAACGACATCGCGGTGACCGCCCCTGGCCTACAGCACCGAAGTCTTGCACGTAGTCTCAGGCTCTCGATTGCTGTGGCACGTTCACCTGTCTCGCCGGGTGGGGTGCCAACAGGATCGATCCAGTGGACGTGACCCCAGTTGCCTCTGCCGTGTGACGGTTCCCGGTGGCCATTCCGCGCGCCGACAGGACCAGGTCGATGCGCCGAGAGACCTTGTGCACTATGGGGTTCGGACGCTCATCGTTTCGCGTCGCTGCTCGGCAGTTCTCGGTGTCATGTGGACGCGATGTGGTCGCGGATCCGGGACCAAGGGATCTGCGCGAAACGCGACGTGCCGTTGAGCCACAGCGGACCACCACCGTAGGAGACCGGCGCAGCCACCGAGACGGTCGTCACTGCGCGGCGTCGACTTCTGCCTGGGTGATCACCCATACCGGGTCTCCCTGACAGAACGGCCCCGGCCGGGATGCGACCACCGCCCCGTTCTCGAGGCGGGCTTCAAGATCCGGATCTACACACGTTGAAGGGTCGACTCCGGTTCTGCCCGGCAGGATCTCCATGAACACCGACTCGCTGAAGCTTCGGACGATGATGATGGTCTGGTCGGATTGATTGTCGATGGTGATCGGCTCAGCGGGAATCTCGTTACACGCCGACGCAACGACCGCAAGCAACAGCAGGACACCGATGATCGGGTGCGAGAGACGCCGGCGCGTGAAACGTGTCACCTTGCGACGGT
>JAADHX010000161.1:0-988 GCA_013151655.1 Actinomycetota bacterium | reverse complement strand
GGTGGTCGTGATTCGGAATACCAATAGGTCCTCCGTGTCGAGTGGCCGATACACGCGCATGCCGGGACCGTGCCCGCGTGGCTGTCGCTGGTCAATGTGCGCAAGCCGACCTCGGATCCATCGAAACGGACGGGCGAAACCGAACAGGATCAGGTCGGGCAACCGACTCCACCCAAGCAGGACCGCCGGTGGCAGCGTCGACGTCTCCCTTCTCAGAACTCGCTTCCATCGTTGTTGTGAACCGTTCAGGGTTCACCCTACCGAACATGCACCGTGAGGCCGTGGAGCCGGGGCATTCGAACCCCTGGCCCCCTGACTTCCGGTTACATCGAGCGCTCTCCACAGTGGTCCGGGACGCTCCGTGGAGCACCGTCGTTGTCCAAGCTACCACTGCGTTTCTGAAGAGGTCAATCCTCCACGACCCTCCGCGGACCAACACCGTTCACCAAGGCGGCGGACGGCATGATTGGCCCGCACATCGGCTCCCAGGCTCACACGACGACAAGATGCAGTCGCCGGGTGACGTCCTCTTGGAGGGCACCTCGCGCGAAAGGCGCTCGGCGTCGGCCGCGTTCCTATCTCGATCAACCTTCATCGGTACCGCACATCTTCGAACCGTGCATCTCGCGAGCGCTGCTTCTGGAGCATCGTCGGTGACTCCACAGGACCAGGGCGATTCTCACCCGAGCCACCGGCTCCGGTTCGTATACTTCTCGACATGCTGTTCGTCGCAGTGTTCGAGCTGGTGGCGGGAGTCGCGATCATCGGGCTGTGGGCGATCCTGCTCACCACCCGCCGGGTGCCCGAGATCCAAGCCCGGGATCGATCCATCTGGTTCCACCTCGCAGCCGAGTTCGCCCTCGGCGCAGTTCTCATCGCAAGCGGATTGCTTCTGCTCTCCGACGACGCAGCCTGGATGAGAGTTCTCGCAGGAACCGCTGCCGGTGCCATGGTGTACTCGACCACCAACAGTCCCGGCTACTACGCC
>JAADHX010000249.1:6472-7502 GCA_013151655.1 Actinomycetota bacterium | reverse complement strand
CACGACTTTCCCGCCCTCCGGCGGATCGAACAGGTAGGGGAGTTGGCTGAGCATTTCTCCTGCGCTTCCGACGATGGCCAACTGTTCGGCAGGACAACCCATCAAGGTCGCCGCACGATCACGCAACGGACTGAACAGCGCGACCTCTTCCGAGTCGGTCAGATTCGTGTTTCCATGGCGACCTATCTCATCGAGAAAGGTGTGCATGGCCGAGACGGCCGGTTCTCCCACCAAGCCGAGGGATGCCTGATTTAGATAGGTGCTCTGCTCGAGGCTGCAGTAGTGGGCACGATCTGAGAGAGCGAGCATCATCGCCAACGATCCTATTTGCTCCGTCGGCCCGACTTGCCGAGAACGTTTGCGTCGCGCTTTAGGTTTTCCGCGGCGCCGAAACCGCGACGCAAACGGGGTTTCAGATCAGGGGGAGGGCCACACGGCGGCTACGGCTTCGAGTTCGTCACGAAACTGCGGATGGCCGAGGGCGGCGATCGCCTTGGCGCGTTCGCGCACAGTAAGCCCGCGCACTTCGGCGGTGCCATATTCGGTGATGATCACATCGACCTGATGCCGAGCAGTCGTGACGATGCTTCCGGCCACGAGTTGCGGAGAGATCCGGCTCACCAACTCACCATCGACCGTTGTGGTCGAGGGCAAACAGATCAGCGACCGATCAGACAACACGAGCCCAGCACCGGCAACAAAATCCTCGTGGCCACCAATGCCCGAGAACTGGTTGCCGACAATCGTGTCCGCAACGATCTGCCCAGAAAGGTCCACCGCCATCGCCCCGTTTATGGTGATCATGTTCGAGTTCGAGCTGATCACCTCCGGCGAGTTGACAATGTCAACCGGCAGGAATCTCACGGAGTCGTTGTCGTCGAGCCAGGCGTACAACTCAGGTGTACCGGCGGCGAACGTCGTAACCGAAAATCCACCCAAGACCGACTTCTGCGCGTTGGTGACCTTGCCAGCCTGACAGAGCCGCATCAGCCCGTTCGTGAACATCTCGGAGTGGATTCCGTAACCGGCC
>JAADHX010000249.1:0-6456 GCA_013151655.1 Actinomycetota bacterium | reverse complement strand
GTGTTCGGAATCCCGCCGATACCGGTTTGCAGTGTTGCGCCGTCGGGAATGAATCTCTGCGCGAACTGTGCGATGGCGACCTCGATCTGAGTCGACGGGGCATCTTCCAGCGAAAACGGTGCCGCATCGCCCTCGACCACTATGTCAACGTCTCGGATGTTGAGCGCGTGGCGATGGTCGGGAAGCAGGCCGTGGGTCCGCGGATATCCGGGGCTGGTCTCAACCAAGCAGATCCGTTCGGGATCGGCGCAGGCTCGGTGAAGTTCGGCCACACTCGCCCCAGCATGTAGTGACAAGCTCATCCAGCCGTCACTGTCGGGCGGCGTGCCCGCCGTGCCGATGATCCGCGGGGCGAGCGCCTCGAGAATCGGCTCGAAGCCTCTAAAGTCAGACGGGACGAATTCAACGTTGGCGCCGCTCGCAACAAGGAACCGTTCGGCCGGGCCAAAGAAGCCCGAGCGGTACATTACCCCTGGCCGAACGAACAGTTCGTAGAGGTCTGGAAGCAACGCCCCAAAGATCTCTAGCTGAGTGAAATCCTCCCTCGGGCCGAGCGCATGGAGGAACTGCCCAGGTACCCCTGGGCCCAGAGGTACAGCGATGCTGTCGACCGGCCGCACGATCTCGGCGGCTTCGGATGGGCTGAGAACTTGTGCCCCGCTGCTCACGATTTGTACCTCTTTGGGTGTCTAGCCATATGTGGCGGTGGCCTTTCGACGTTAGTCGCAAGACTCCGATCCGAGCTGCACTCGACCCCGCTCTCGCCAGGCTCAACCACCCGCGTGCGTCGCGATTCCACAGACCGTGGCTCATCAGCGCCGACGTTCCTCCTCTATGTCAAGCCCCCGATCGATGAGCCGGTAGGACAATCTCGAACCTTGATCCGGCACCAACGGCGGTGTGCAGGGCGATCTCGCCTCCGTGTGCTTCGGCGATCCCCTTGGAGATCGCAAGACCAAGCCCAGACCCACCCGAGCGCCGGTCACGAGAGGCATCTCCCCGATAAAAGCGATCAAACGCCGAGGTCGCGTCGCTCACGGAAAGTCCTGGCCCGTCGTCACATACAGCAATGACCACGCCGGCCTCGGCCTCACGACCCTCGATCGTGAGGCCAGCGGATCGTTCGGTGTGAGCGAGCACATTGGAGACCAAGACCCCGACGGCTTGTCGCAGGCGGGCCGGATCGCCGATCACCCACAGATTGTCAGCAACGTCTAACTCGGTGTGACGGTCGGGCTGCAGCGCACGCGCGTCGAGCGCAGCGTCGCGAAGTATCTGGCCGATGTCGACATCTTCTTGCAACAGAGGACGCTGCTGATCAAGCTTGGCGAGAAGCAACAGGTCTTCGACAAGGTCGTTCATGCGTGCGGACTCTTGCGTAAGTCGCCGAACGGCGTCATCGAGCGACTCGGGGTCGTTCAGTTCGCCGCGTGCGTAGAGGTCGAGATAGCCGCGAATCGAGGTCAACGGTGTACGGAGTTCGTGGGATGCATCGGCAATAAATTGGCGGAGGCGCAGTTCCGAAGCATCCCGTTCGTCGAGCATGGCGTTCAACGCCTCGGCCAGCTTGCCGGCCTCTGTGCGAGGATCCATGACCGACGCCCGATGCGATCGGTCGCCCGCTGTGATTGCCTCGGCAACTCCGGTGAGCCGAGTTAGTGGCCGGATTCCCATCTGACGCATCCACACGCCCGCTACCAACAAACTGACACAGAGAGCCAGCAACCCAAGCCCCAAGGTGACATTGAGTCGGTAGAGCGAAGCGTCGACATCGTCACGAGAGATAGCGACGAGTATCGACCCCGGTCCGTCTGGCGTCGGCACGAGCAAAGCCCGAAAGCGGCTCGTCCCGTCAGCGCTCGCGACGGTAAACGGGGCCCCGATCGCAGAGACGTCGAGCTTCGCCCTAGTTGAATCGAGAGTAGGCACAGCACCGATGCGGTCGCCCCGGAGGAGGTCGGTGATCGTCCCATCGTCGCCGACCAGCCCAATATAGATGTTCGAAACTACGTCAGCAGAGAAGAAATCTTCACCGCTCACGGTTGGCGTAGGCGGAGGTGGACCTGTCGCTGCGAGTGGTGCAATCCGCCCCAACTGCTGATCGAGTTGGGCAACGAGGAAGTTCCCCTGGGTACGTGTGACCACCGCCGCGGTGACCCCAAAGACCACGAGCAGGAAGACAGCAGTCAGAACGAGCCGGCGACCCAGGCTCACGCGTCTACCCGGACGCTGAATCCCACGCCGCGCACGGTACGAATCAACCGAGGCTCGACATGATCGATCTTGCGTCGGAGGTAACTGATGTACGTGTCGACGACCGCATGGTCTCCATCGAAGTCATACGGCCAGACCTGGTCGAGAATCTGTGCCCTGCTCAACACCCGCCCGCTGTTGACCATGAGGTAATACAGCAACCTGAACTCGGTCGGCGTGAGGTGAACAGGCACGCCAGCACGTTCGACTCGATACGCGTCAGGATCGAGAGACAGATCGGCACAGTGCAACCCCAAACGCTGTGTCGCCGGTTGAACAGCGGCGAGCCGAAGGCGAACTCGGGCGATCAGTTCGGCAATGGCGAACGGCTTGGTCAAGTAGTCATCGCCACCAACGGTGAGACCCCGCACTCGATCGTCGGTGGCGTCGCGCGCGGTCAGGAAGATCACAGGTACCTCCGAGCCAGTGGCGCGCAGCCGGCGAAGCACCTCGAACCCATCGAAGTCGGGCA
Source organism: Actinomycetota bacterium (assembly GCA_013151655.1). Classification (GTDB taxonomy): domain Bacteria; phylum Actinomycetota; class Acidimicrobiia; order Acidimicrobiales; family Poriferisodalaceae; genus JAADHX01. The sequence goes on along the minus strand of JAADHX010000249.1, from coordinate 3,731 downwards.
ACATCACATCGAGCACGACCAGGTCTGGCTCGAAGTCGACGACTTGTTCAAGTGCGCTCCGCCCCCTTGCCGCCGAAGCGGTTTCGAAACCCTCGAGACGGAGTGCCGAACGCAAGAGCACACAAATGTTCTCTTCGTCATCAACGATCAGTACTCGGGGCGGAGATTTGGTCATAGGCCTGCCGTGAAGAACGACGCTACCCCGTCAGCTTCGGCGCTGATAGTTGTCTCACTCACCCATTCGGTCGCATTCTCGGCGAGCACGGCCACCCGCAGCGCAAGAATGTCAGCAGCCAACCCTGTGCCGTACATCGAAGCGATGAGCTCGGCGAGGCGATCCTCGTACAACGAGTTGAACTCGGCAGTGGCCTGAAAACGATCGGCGAGAACGTTCGACCCGAACCCCGGCAGTGGAACATCGGCATCAGCAAAGTCCTCGCAACCAGGGATCGGTTCGGCATTCGGGTCGGGTGTGAGGTCGAATATGCCACCGGGCCCAAACAGGTCGCCAAGGCCCGAATATGCGAGATTCATGTCCCACGGCACCACGGTAAAGCGCTCAGTCGCACTGTCGTAGTACAGATAGGAGTTGTTGCCAGGCCCATCGATGTCATCGAAGTTGTCGATCAACTCTTGTGTGGCGAGGTAGGTAGCGAAGTGGTCGGTCTCGAGCCAGTCACCGAGATCGGTAGCGAAGGTTACGTCGTCGGCGCTATTGATGAACTCGAGGAAATCGGTCAGCGGGGCAAAGCCGACTGTGTCCTTGCCCGCCTTCTGATTGAAGATTCCCTTGTACGCGTCGGGATCGTCACCCCGGTAGTCGTAATTCCCGTCGGAATTTGCTTTGAACAACGCTCCGTCAGGGCCAAACGCGGCCTGCATCCACACGTCGTCGGGGTTCTCGACGGCCAACCGAAGTGTGGTCGTGGAGCCGTTAACCGTGAACGTGGTGCTAACCGCCGCCTGGGAGGCGAGGCCTGCCGCATCGAGCAGTTCGAGGGCCATAATCTCGTTGAGCGCGGTCGCCGAACTGTTGGCACGCAACACGATGTCGTGCAAGCCGCCGTGGGACTGATCGTCAACAAACTTGTCGAGCCGGATCAGCCACGGGAGCGCTTCCGGTTCGTCAGCTGAAGCATCAAGGCCAGGCGGACCCGCTGTGAGAATGTCGATAGGGAAACCAGGGGGCAAACACTCGACGCGCAGATCGGATGGCAGGTCTTGCCGGCCAGGATTGTCTGACCCGTTAGCAAGGCTGAAGAGGGACGAGTTTCCCTTGAGTCTCATTCCAACTTCTTCGTAGCTCACACCATCGATCTCTACGGTCGCTTCGATCCAGTCCTTCTCCGAACTGTCAACATAGGTCTGGATCATCGTTTCATAGTCGTCCTGATCGAAGGTGACCGAAATGCTGTGGATAAGCGTCTCGTCAAAGAATGGAATGTCTACTGGAGCCGGTGGGGTCGTGGTCTCGGGCGCAACGGTGTCTGTGGGCGTTGACGTCGGCAATGCGGTGTCGTCGGGCGAAGGTGAGTCCGCCTCGTCGGATGGACTGCTAGGCGAGGGGTTCGAGGTCGGAGAGTCAGCGCCGGACGACCCATTCCCGTCGGCGGGATCTCCCTCAGACGCGCTGCTACACGCCGCGAGAGTCAAGACCAGCGCCGCGGCAAACCATCGCAAACGGAGGCCGCTGGCGCCCGCCTTTGATCGATCACTTAGGGCGCCGCAAGGTGTTGGTTCCTTCGTCAGTCGATAACTCATGCCCCGAGTCTCTCGACCTTTCTTGTGAACTTTCTGTGAGTCGACGGTATCCCTGCGATCGAGGGCTCACAGAAAACACACAATGTTGGCGCGTAGACCTGGTATCTCGTCCACGGTCCACGGTGCTGGATCGCCACCCTTCAACAAGGAGATCACGTGCCTCGATCTGCACTTTTTGCACTCGACATAGCAGCAATCATTGTGCTCGCTTTCGGTTTGTACTTCCCAAGACACCGCCGCAAAGACATGCTCGTTGCGTACATGGGTGTCAACGTTGGTGTGCTGGCGGTGGCCTATTCGCTGGCGTCGGCGTCAGTAGGGGCAGGGCTTGGCCTCGGGCTGTTTGGTGTGTTGTCAATCATCCGGTTACGTTCGACCGAACTCGACCAGCCCGAAGTGGCCTACTACTTCGCATCGTTGGCGATCGGGTTGCTGAGCGCATTCGAGGTCTCTCCTAGTTGGGTCAGTCCCGCCTTAATCGTCACGATCCTTGTGTCGCTGTTCGTCGCTGATCACCCCCGGGTGTTCGGGCGGCACCGCGTTCAGGTGCTCACCCTCGATCGTGCGTTCACGAGCGAGAAGATGCTCATCGACCATCTACAGACGTTGCTCGACGGGCATGTGCATCGAGTGATAGTGCGCCGAGTCGACCTCGTTCGCGACACGACAGTCGTTGAGGCTCGGTATCGGATGAACGAACCTCCCGATATGAAGAACACCGCCGAGGTCAGCGAAGTCGCGGCAACCAGATGAGCCGCCGAGCCGGGACTTCGTTCGCTGATGTCACGCCAGCTTCTTCCGCGAACCTGGCATGTCTCAAGCCGGTCTGCCTCGACGACCTCAACGATGCAGCCGCGCTGCAGACTCGCCGCGACCGGAAATACCTGATCCCGGAAACGGAACTCTCGTGGCTCGTGGACCGACTGAGCTGCGATGCAGTAGCGCTAGAGATCAGCGGTCGGCGATCGTTCCAATACGAATCCGTCTACTTCGACACACCATCTCTGCAGAGTTACCTTGCAGCCGCTCGTGGTCGGCCGCACAGGATCAAAGTGAGAACTCGGACGTACATGGACTCCGGCAGGTGCGCACTAGAGGTGAAGCAACGAGATGGCCGAGGAAGAACGGTGAAGCACCGAACCGACTACCCGAGCGAACGTCGACGCGAACTTGACGAACGCGGGCAATCGTTCGTGGACTCCATTGTCGGCCCCGGCCGCGTAAGTAGTGACCTCCGACCGGTCCTCACTACGCGCTACAGCCGATCGACGCTGTTGCTGCTTCGGTCAAACAGCCGCGTCACGATCGACACCAACCTGAGGTGGAGTTCGGCTGACGGAGCGGTCATCAGACTCACGAAGGTGGTACTACTCGAAACGAAGTCCGAAGGCCGGCCGAGTATCGCCGACCGCTTGTTATGGTCGCGGCAGCATCGCCCCATCACGATCAGCAAGTACGCGACCGGAATGGCAGCGTTCGACCCGGCCCTGCCAGCCAACAAGTGGAACCGGGTGTTACGCGAACATTTCGGTTGGGCACCATCCCGTATCGCCTGATACCCGCCAGCGGCGGCGAGGCCGTCACTTCGATTTCAAACCGCTTCTTCTGGCACCGCAGATTCGGTGTCGATCCATAGGGAGGGTCGCAGTCAGGTAATCGGCCCAGGTCAGGACCAACAGAACCCATCTCAGCGCCCACTAAGTTCTCGAAGGTGACAAAGGAAAGAGTTCGCGAGACCGACCTGTACGGGCCCGTCAAGGCGCTGCTCAAGTCTCAGGGATACGAAGTGAAAGGCGAGATCGGCGCCGCGGACATCGTCGGTGTTCGCGGCGACGAACCACCCGTGGTCATCGAACTCAAGACTCAGTTCTCGTTGGCCTTGTTCCACCAGGCAATCGACCGGCAATCGATCACCGATGTCGTGTATGTCGCAGTTCCCCACGGCACCGGCAAGTCGTTTCAGCGTTCGC